>JANNHX010000381.1:0-8756 GCA_031404615.1 Chloroflexota bacterium | reverse complement strand
TGCCCGGACGCAGCGCGCCGACGGCGGTGACGACGTCGAGGGCCACAGGGCAAAGGCGAAGGACGCGGAGCCCGAAGGCGCCCGGCGCATGGGCAGGGACGGCGAGCCCGAGGGCGCCCGCCAGCGCACCGCGTCCTTCGTGGGCAGCGACGACGATGTCGAGGGGCACCGCATGATGGCGATGCGGTCGGAGCCGGAGAGTCTGTTCAAGGCCGGCCCGTCCACCCAGGGCGAGTTCACCAAGCGCATCCCGACCGACAACCCGCACGGCGAGCGCTGATCCCCGCTCCCGCCCACGAACGACGGCCGGTCCACACGGACCGGCCATGTTCGGTTCCTAGCGCGCGTTGTCGGCGGTCGCCGCTTCCTGGATGGCTGACTCGCGGCAGGTTCAGGAGCGCACCCCGCAAGCGTGGCCCGGACGCCGAACCACGGGTTCCTGACGTCGCTCCTGCACGCCATGTCGCGTGCCTACGCACGCAGGCGAGTCAACGGTCCGGGCGCAGGAGGCGTCTCTAACGACCGGGCGATTGCGCAGGCAACAAACCGACCCTCGCGTCCGGGCTCGTCGCGTCCAATCAGCGGGGTTCTCCCCCACTGTCCCGATCCTGCGGCGAGCCGCGCCATCATTTGATGGCGATCGACTACGACACGGAGGCCGGGTGTGCGCTGGAGGCACACGCCTCGTCGATCCGCTCGAGTGCCGCGGCGACGAGTGCTGGGTCGCGAGCGAAGGGGTGGCTCGCCGGCACGATCACGGCAGCGACCATGATGTCGCACCAGCGGACTTGGTCGAACCACGGCCCGTCGGGATCTCGAGTCTCTGCCATCGCCCCATACGTCTCGAGCTTGACGTGGACGCTGCCGCCAGGCAACTCGAACTCGAGGTGCTCGCCGACGCCGGGCCAGGCGCAGCCGAAGTCGACGTAGCCACTGATGTCAGCAACGCGCACCAACGCGCACCAACGTCCCGGCGCGGAGAACGACGATTTCATGGCGCAAGGACTCCCGATAACCATCGAGGTCGGCTACGGGCACCGCGACCCCGGCATCGGTCGCGAACGTGGCCAGTCGATCGACCTCGAAGAGGTCGTACCGCTGCGGGCCTCGGGTGTGGCGCCCGATCCTCCGTGCGAGGACATCGGCCATGACGACCCAGATATCGCCGCGGCCGGTGGAGTGGTGAGAGTCAGGTTCACCCAGCCAGGAGTGGCCGGGCAGCAGCCGCCGGCACTCGCCCCACGAGGTGAGAGCAGACCACCAGGAAGGGATCGGATCGAGCATCCGGGTTGGCGCCTGCAACATGTGCCAACGCTATGCTCGTCCGAACAGGGCCCACAATGGCCCATCCGTCCTATCTCCGAGAGGGCGCAGAGGCACTCGTCAGTCTGGGTCATCGCCACTGCCACCGTCACGGGAACGGAGTCATCGTTGCCCGCGCAATCGCCCCATCGGTAGAGAACTCCCCGCAGGAGCGGGCGGCGGGGCCGGACGCAGGCGCGGGTCCGCAACCGTCTGCAGGCGGTCAGCGACGGCCGAATCGGGACGCTAGCGCGCGTTGTCGGCGGTCGCCGCCAGGATCGCCTTGACCTCGAATGGGGTGATGTCCGGGTGGGCGGCGCGGATCCGAGCCGCGTAGCCCGCAATGTGCGGCGCCGCGAAGCTGTTGCCGGTCACGACCATGCGCATGCCCCCGAGCCAGGCCACGTCGACGTTGAGCCCGTACGCCCCGAACTCCACGGGTGGCCGCGGGTTGTAGAACCACGTGGCGGCGGACGGGACGTCGTGGGCCGCCACGGACACGACCGCGGCGTACAGCGACGGGTAGCTCGCGACCGAGACATTGTTGGCTGCGGAGACGAGCAGGACGTTCCGGAAGTACGCCTCGTCCGCGAGCTCGTGGAGCGGCCCGAACAGGGCGTCGCTGCGCGACGAGAGCGAGAGGTTCACGACCGACGCCCCGGACGCCTCGATCGCCCACAGCAGGCCCGTCGCGAACGCCCCGCCGTTGCCCCGGTTGTCCGCGCCGAGGACGCGGATCGAGACGAGGTCCGCCTCGGGGGCCAGCGCGTGGATGATCCCGGCGCAGGCCGTCCCGTGGCCCACGACGTCGGCCGGCGACGTGCTGACAACCTCCCAGACCTCGCCCCGCCGCTCCACGGCCACGCTCTCGACGAGGTGCCCGCCGACGGCCGGATGACCCGCCTCGACGCCGGAGTCCACGATCGCGACCCGCAGGCCGCGGCCGGAGCCGTCGCCGAAGGCCCACGCCCGGTCCACCGGGCCCCACGGCCCGTGGCGCTCGAGCGAGTCGCGGGCACCGGCGGCGAAGGCCTCACCCCAGGCCGGGAGCTCCGTCACCGGCGGAACGAGCGCGGTGCGGGCCGGCTCCCGCGGCGGGCGAGGGCGTCGAGGATCTCGATGACCAGCGCCACCTGGTCCGGCGCGGCGCGGCGGGCGCGCGCCACGGCATCGGCGAGGGCCCACAGCCGGCCGTCGTCCTCGTCGAGTCCCGCGGCCACCGCGGCCACCGCGTCGTCGATGGAGGCACGGTCCGCGTCGGGGTCCGCGGCGAGCCGGGCGAGGGTGAGCCGCAGCAGCTCCGCCGCGTCCCGCTCGATGTGGCTGGCACGGAGGGCCACCACGGCCTGGCGCGCGAACAGCGACGCGACGTCGAGGTCACGCAGGCCGGTCGCGCCGTCGCCGCGCCGGTCGAGGACCTCGAGGACACCAATGGTCCCCTCCTCGCCCAGAAGCGGGACCGCCAGGATCGACCGCGGCACGTAGCCCGTGGTCTCCGCCGTCCGCCGGTCGAAGCGCGGATCCGTTGCGACGTCGGCGACCGCGAGCGGCTGGCCGGTCGTGTAGACATACCCGGCGATCCCCTCCGACGCGTTGAACGACAGACCGACGGCACCCTGGCCCGCGGGCCCGGCGGCAACGCGAATGACCAGGCGATCCGCCTCGCCGTCCGGCAGCGCGATGGACACAGCCTGCGCGTCGAACAGCGCCACGGCCGCCTCGACGACGGAGCGGAGCACGGCCTCCCCCGCCGGGGGCTCCAGGCGGCCGGCCGCGGCCGCGCGCGCGGCGACCTCCTCCAGGGCGTGCAGGACCACCGCCTCGCGCGGCTCGCTCATCGACGTGCCTCCCTGGTGAGCCGCCCGCGGTCCGGGACGACGAGCGAGTCGCGCTCGAAGCGGATGAGGCCCTTGGCCACGAAGTCGGCGAGGAGCCGGTTCACGGACTCGCGGGACCCGCCGACCATGCCCGCGAGCTCGGACTGCGTGTACGGCCAGTCGATGCGGACCTCGCCGATCTCCTCGGGGCTCCCGGCCAGCTCCCCGAGACAGAGCGCGAGCCGCTCGCGGAGGTCCAGGAAGTGGAGTGCCTCGACGTGGCCGGTGAGCTGCCGCAGCTCCCGGGCCAGCGACCCGACGAGCGCCCGACGCAGCCCCGGCTGCGACTCGAACAGCCGCTCGAAGTCCGCGCGGCCCAGCATCAGCGTCTCGGTCGGCTCGAGCGCGACGACCGATGCGGAGTGCGGCTCGCCGTCGAGCAGCGCCAGCTCCCCGAAGAAGTCGCCCGGGCCCAGCGCGGCGAGAATCGCAGGCTCGCCTGCGTCGGGGGCGGGCAGCATGATCTTGACCCTGCCGCTCGCGATGACGTGGAGCGCGTCACCCGGGTCGCCCTGGTGGAAGACGGTCTCATCGCGCCGGAACCGGCGTTGGCGCAGGCACGCGATGCAGGCGTCCATGGCGTCGATGTCGACGGCGTCGAACAGCACGCACTCGGCCAGCGCGCGGCGCGCGAACCCCTCGTCGATCAACCGGCTCTCCTTGCGGGACAGGCCCCAAATCCTAGCGGCACGGGACCTACACTTCGCGCCAGTCCCCGCGTCCGGGACGGTGGCCCGCCGTTGGGCCGTGACGCCGGGGTATCGATCGAGGCGGAAACGGGGACGGAGGAGCCATGACGACGGCTGCGGCCGCGCGCATCTCGCCCATGGCGGTCTTCAGGAAGCGCGACTTCGTCCTGATGTGGCTGGCGCAGCTCGTCTCGACCGCCGGCTCGTCGCTCACGGACCTCGCGGCCGCCATCTACGTCTACGACCAGACCGGCTCCGCCTTCCTCGTCGGACTCACGCTCATGGCCACGGCCGTCCCCAGCCTGATCGTCGGGCTCATCGCCGGCGTCTTCGTGGATCGCTGGGACCGGCGCAAGGTCATGATGGCCAGCAACCTGCTCCAGGGCGTCGTCGTCGCGATCATCCCGTTCGTCCTCGGGCTCAACATCACGTTCCTGTTCGTCCTGATCCTCGTCAACGCCGGCGTGAAGCAGTTCTTCGACCCCGCCTACGAGGCCCTGATCCCCGAGATCGCGAGCGACGAGGAGCTCGTCGCGGCCAACGCGTTCCTCCAGATCGCGTCCTTCGGCTCGACGGCCATCGGCTTCGCGGGCGCCGGTCTCCTCGCCGCCATCGACATCCGGCTCGCGTTCTGGATCGACGCGCTCACGTTCGTCTTCTCGGCCGGCTGCATCTGGTTCATGAAGACCCGCGTCAAGCTGGAGGTCCCCGACGAGGAGACGTCGGTCGCTGTCGTCGTGACGAACCTCAGGATCGGCGTCCGCACGATCCTCGACACCCCGATGCTGCGCTCGCTGTTCCTGCTGGGCGCGCCCGTGTTCTTCTCCTTTGGCCTGTGGAACGTCCTGCTGCTGCCGATGGCGATCAAGGTCCTGGGCGGCACCGAGTTCGAATACGGCATCCAGGAGGGCCTGACGTCGGTCGGCTTCGTGCTGGGCTCCCTGTTCATGGCCCGCTACGCCGGCAGGCTCCAGACCGGCCTCTGGATCTTCGTGGGCACGATGGGCATGGGCATCGCCGGGATCCTGTACGGCCTCTCGCCGAACATCTGGATCGCCGTCGTCTTCGTCATGGTCAGCGGGTTCTTCAACTCGCCATCCGCCGTCGCCCGCCAGACCCTGCTCCAGCGCAACACCCCGCGCGAGCTCCGCGGCCGCGTGTTCTCGGCCCTGTTCGTCATGCGCGACGTGATCTTCCTGCTGGGCATGGCAGGCGCGGGCCTCGCGGACATCGTCGACGTGCGGCTGATGATCGTCTTCGCGTCGGCGATCCTCGTCGTCGTGGCCCTGGCGGCGCTCGTCGCCCCGGGCGTCGGACGGCCGGCGGCCGAGTGGCGGCGGGCCCTCACGCACCTGCGTGCCACCGCTCCTGCGGGCCTCGGCGAGGTCCGACCCGCGACGATGGGCGACTTTGACCGCCTCGTCGGGCGCCTCGCGACCTTCACCCGCCTCACCGACCCGCAGCGAGCGGCGTTCCTGGGGAACGCCCTCGTCCGCGAGGTGCCCGAGGGCAGCCGGCTCGTGACGCACGGCGACAAGGCGACGGCCGCCTACTTCATCCTCGAAGGCGAGGCGGCGGCGGGCATCCCCGAGGCCGACGGCGGCTACCGCGGCCTGTCGACGATGAGCGCCGGCGACTTTTTCGGCGAGATCGCTGCGCTCACCGGGAGCCCGCGCACGGCCGACGTGGTCGCGACCCGCGCCAGCACGCTCCTCGAGGTGCCGGCCGAGTCGCTGCGCGCCGCGATGGAGGTCCCGGACGTCAACAAGCTGCTGCTCTCGACGCTCTCCGAGCGGCTCCTGCGCAGCAGCCAGCCGGACCTGCCGCGCCTCGCGACCATGGACCAGGCGGCCATGCGCGACCTGCGGACCAAGGCCCCGACGGTCGAGGCACTCCCGCGGGCGTACGACGCGGGATCGTGATCGAGCCCGCAGCGCGCAGGCCGCACGAGGCGACTGACGCGAGGGCCGGATCAGCCCCGCGGGACCGGCCGCATGGGGTACACGCCGACCACGATGGGGGTGACGGGGTCCAGCGAGAGCTCGTAGCCCACGTCGCCGCCGCCGAGCAGCTCCGCCATGAGGCGGGCCTCCGCGGGCGGCAGGCCGATGAACAGCGTGTGCTCGCCGACGCGGAGCGGCGAGACGTCGTCGTCCCCGCCGTAGATGCCGAACCGGCGGCGGAGCTCGTGCATCGGGATCCAGGGGCGGCTCTTGATGAAGCGACGGAGCTGGGCCACCGTGCAGGTCGGCCTGAACTCGTCGCCGTCACCCTCCCGCCTCGGCGCCGGACCCGGCGCGGCCTCGGGGCGGGCCGTCGGGGCCGGGGCAGGGACCAGGACTGCCGCGGTTGACGGAGCCGTCGATGCCAGCACCGGCGCGGGCACCACCCCGGTATCGGGGCCCTCCGGGGCGTGGTTCCCGGCAGCCTCGGGGGTTGTGGGAGCCCCGGTCCCCTGGTCGGGCCGACGCGTCTCGACCGCGGGATCGGTGCCTACGACGACACCGGCATCACCCCGCGTCGGGGCCGCGTCCGGGCGCGCGGAAGTGCGGCCGTCGGCGGGCGACGCCGGGCGCTCGGTGGCCTGGGCCCCCGGACGCGGACGGGCGGGGGTACCCGGATCCTGATGACGGCCGTGCCGGCCTCGCCGGCTCATCGACCGTGTCGGCGCGGGAACGAGGCCCGCGCGGAGGGGTTGCACATGGGTTCGGGCTCTGGTGTCGGCCGGGCTCGACCGATCGGCGGATGATACCCCCGGCGGGCGGCCGGTGCCCCTGCGCGGATCAGCCGCGGACCACCACCAGGTCCCGGCCGATCTCGTTGAGTGTGTCCGGGCCCTCGGCGCCGCAGACCACGATGTCCTCGATCCGCGCCCCATACCGGCCCTCGAGGTAGATGCCCGGCTCCACGCTGAATGCCATGCCCTCGGCGAGCGGCTCCGCGTTCCCCGCGACCATGTACGGCTCCTCGTGCCCCTCGAGCCCGATGCCGTGTCCGGTCCGGTGGAAGAACTGCGGGCCGTACCCCGCGTCCGTGATCCACCGCCGCGCGACCCCGTCGACCTCCTCGCACGGGAGCCCGGGGCGGACCGCCGCGGTCGCCGCGGCCTGCGCATCCTGGAGCACGCCGTACAGGCGCAGGAACTCGGGGGCCGGAGCGATGGCCTCGGGCCCCGTGACCCACACGGTCCGGGTGATGTCCGAGCCGTAGCCGTCCACGGTGCCGCCGATGTCGACGACGATCGCCTCGCCCGACCCGATGACGCGGTCGCCCGGCTCGTGGTGGGGCGACGCGCTGTTGGGCCCGGACGCGACGATCCAGAACGAGGCGCCGTCGTGGCCCTCCGCCACGAGCCGCTCGCGGATCTCCCGGGCGACGTCCGCCTCGGTCCGGTCGACGAGCGGCCCCGCGGCGACCGCGGCGATGACCCGGTCCGCGGCGTGGGCGGCCCGGCGCAGGAGCGCGACCTCGTCGGCGTCCTTGCGCATGCGCAGCGCCCGCAGCACCGACGACGAGACGGAGAGGGCCGCGCCGGGCAGGACCCGCTGGAGCCCCAGGACGAACGCCGCGCGCAGGTCGTCCGACACCGCGACGGCCCCGATGGAGGGAGCGGGCCACCCGAGCGCCGCCTCCAGCCGCGCCGCGACGAGGAGCATCGGGTCCTCGGTCTCCTCCCAGGTCGCGATCTCCACCGCGCCGGCCGCGGCGGCCGCGCAGGCGCGGGCAGGCGCCGCCTCCAGGCGCGGGGCCACGAGCGTGACCGGCGCGCCATCGGTGACGGGCAGGATGAGGAGCGTGATCCGCTCCATGGCGTGGGCGTTGTAGCCCGTGAGGTACCGCAGGTCCGCCCCCACGCCGATCAGCAGCGCGTCGAGGCCGGCCCGGGCCGCCTCCCGACGGGCACCGGCGAGACGCTCGACGTGGCGCGCGGCGGGGATCCCGCTGGTCATCGCTCCTCCTCCCGGACGGCCGCCAGGCCGGCGATCCAGGCGCCGAGCTCGCGGTCGCCGTGCTCGAACAGGGTCCGGTAGGCGTACACCTTCGAGGCCCCCGCGGCGCGGGCGGCGCGGCGTGCGTCGGCGTCGTCGTGCTGGCCCACGGCCACGGACGGGACGCCGGCCTCGGTCGCCTCCCGCAGGGCGGCGAGCGCGTCGTAGGCACGAGCGGTCAGGTCCACGAGGCAGCCGTCGGCGGCGACCAGGGCGCCCTGGAGGGCCGCCGCGTTCCGGACGGGCATGGCCTCGCCGCCCGCGCGGCGCACGCCGTCGGCCAGGCGCGTGGCCCACATGAGGTCGTCGGCCAGGATCGCGACGCGCGGGAGCCGGCCCCCGGGCTCCGCCGTCACCCGAGCGCGCTGACCAGGTGGCGGAACAGGTCGGCCGCGGCGACGACGCCGATCGGCTTCCCGTCGTCCACGATCGGGATGTGCCGGAACTCGCCGACGGCCATCTTGTGGATCGCGACGGCGAGCGTGTCGTCGCGCCGCAGCACCACGGGATCGGGCGTCATGAAGTCGCCGACCGTGTACAGCGCGAGGCGCTTGTCGGTCGCCTTGGCCAGCGCGTCGCGGTCGGTGAAGATCCCGACGAGACGGCCGCCGTGCACGACGAGCAGGCAGTCCGTGCCCATGCGGTGCATCTGGCGGATGGCGTCCGCGACGCCCGCGCCGGGCTCCACGGTCTGGAACGCGCCGATGCCAAGGCCCTCGAGGTGCTCGCCGAGCACGGTGTCCCGGTACTCGAACGGGGACTCCGGGGTGTCGCTCCCGACGAGATCCGCGCCGCAGTTGGAGCGCTGGCCCACCCGCGGCAGATCGACAACGCCCTGGTGCGGGCGCAAGAGACCCGCCGCATTCTTGACCGGCTCTTCGGCTACGACGTTTCCAACC
>JANNHX010000380.1:0-10311 GCA_031404615.1 Chloroflexota bacterium | reverse complement strand
CGCGGATCGTGCGCCCCGATGACCGGTCCCGCAAGGGGCCGGACCGGATTCGTCGGGGCGGTGCCCCGCTCCCGGGCGGACACGCGAGCCCAATCCGCCTCCCGTCGCGGAGCGAAGGGAGAGCGACGGCGCGACCCGATGGCGCCGGGCCGCGAGGGATTCATGCTCGAGAACACGATCGCAGCCGAGGGTCTCCGCAAGACCTACGGCGACGTCCAAGCGCTGCGGGGCATCGACCTGGCTGTCCCGGCGGGGACGATCCTCGGCCTCCTGGGACCGAACGGCGCGGGGAAGACAACCGCCGTCCGCATCCTGACCACGCTCCTCCGGCCGGACGAGGGGCACGCGCTGGTGGCCGGCCACGATGTCGTCCGCGAGCCGGATGCCGTGCGCGCTTCCATCGGCCTGACTGGCCAGTACGCCGCGGTGGATGAGAACCTGACCGGGCGCGAGAACCTCGAGATGGTGGGGCGCCTGCTGCACATGGGGCGGCCCGCCTCGAGAGCGCGTGCGGACGAGCTCCTGGGGGTCTTCGACCTGACCGCGGCGGGCACCCGGCCCGCCCGGACCTACTCCGGCGGCATGCGGCGTCGACTCGACCTGGCGGCAAGCCTCGTCGGCCGGCCTGCCGTCCTCTTCCTCGATGAGCCCACCACGGGCCTCGACCCGGCCAGCCGCCTGGGCCTCTGGGACGTCATCGAGGGCCTGGTCGCCGACGGGACGACGATCCTGCTCACGACCCAGTACCTCGAGGAGGCGGATCGCCTCGCCGACCGGATCGCGGTCATCGACGGCGGCCTGGTGATCGCCGAGGGGACCTCGACCGAGCTCAAGGACCGCCTTGGCGAGGACGTGGTCGACGTCCGGATCGCCGACGCGAGCCGCACCGGCGAGGGGCTCGAGCTGCTCAGGCCGCTCGCCGCGACCGAGCCGCGCGCGGACCTCGATGCGGGTCGCATCAGCCTCCCCGTCCACCATGGCGCCGGGACACTGGCCGAGGTCGTCCGCACGATCGACGGCGCGGGGCTGGAGGTCGCCGAGCTGTCGCTCCACCGGCCCAGCCTCGACGACGTCTTCCTCGCCCTCACCGGGCGGCGCGCGGATGCGGCAGGCGCTCCGGACCCCGGCGCGAGCGACGCCGCCACGACCGCACGCCGCCGCCGATTCGGCCGCCCGGCCCGGAGGAACGCCGCATGACCACCGCCGCCACGACCGTCGCCGCGCGCCGCGCCGGGAGCTCCACCCGCCGCTCTCCGCTGTGGATTGTCACCGATTCGGTCACCATCGCCTGGCGCAACATGCTGGCGGTCGTCCGGAACCCCCAGCTCCTCGTGATCGACACGATCACGCCGATCATGTTCGTGCTGCTGTTCGCCTTCGTGTTCGGGGGCGCGATCCAGACGCCCGGCGTCAGCTACATCACGTTCCTGATGCCCGGGATCTTCGTCCAGACCGTCGTGTTCGGCGGCACGAGCACGGCCGTCGGGCTCGCCGAGGACCTCCAGAAGGGGATCATCGACCGCTTCCGATCGCTCCCGATGGCGCCCTCGGGCGTCCTCATCGGCAAGACCTTCGCGGACCTCCTGCGCAACGCCTACACGGTCGCGGTCATGACGGTCGTGGGCTTCGTCATCGGCTTCCGGTTCACGGGGAGCGTGGCCGAGTTCGTCCTGGCCCTCGTCCTGATCACGCTGTTCGGCTACGCGATCAGCTGGCTCTCGGCCAACATCGGCCTGCGTGCGAAGTCTGCCCAGGCGGCCCAGGGCGCGATCTTCATCCCCGTCTTCCCGCTCACGTTCGCCTCATCGGCCTTCGTGCCGGTCGAGACGATGCCCGACTGGCTGCAGCCCATCGCCGAGGCAAACCCTGTGACCGTGGTCGTGAACGCGGCCCGCGGCCTGTTCCTCGGCGCCGCCGACGCTGCCACGGTGCTCCTGGCGTTCGGCTGGATCGCCGGGCTGATCGCGGTCTTCGCTCCCCTCGCGATCTGGTCATACCGGCGCCGCGGATAGCCCCAGCATCGCGTCAGCTCCCCCGTGCCGCCCGCTCCAGGCGGAGCAGCTCCTCGGCGACACCGTCCGCGAAGGGCAGCGGCCGGTGACCCGCGATGGCGGCCATCGCCACCTCGCGCGCCTGCCCCACGACGTCCGGCCTGCCCGCGGCTTCCCAGCGGTCGTACGTGGCGTGGTGCCCGAGGCGGGGCATGAACCACTCGCCGCCGCGGACCGCGTCGCGGGTCTCCGTCCGGGCGAGGAAGTCGCCGACCGGGCCCACCTCCTCGAGCGCCGCGAGCACGTCGGTCTCGCCGATCCCGGCGCCGATCCCATCGTGGAGCCGTCGCCACATCCGGAACACCTCGACGTCCATGACCATCTGCTCGAGGCAGAGCGTGGAGGCGCCGCCCAGCGACCCGGGCCCGATCAGGATGTCCGGCCACGACAGCGTCGGCAGGGCCCAGTTGATGGTCCGCTCGTAGGCGGCCTGGGCACCGGTCGCGAAGTGGTCCGTGCCGCCGCTGCTCGCCGTGACCGGCAGCCCGTAGAAGCGGCCCATCTCCGTCACGGCGGCGCCCAGGAGGCTGTGCTCCGGGCCGCCGCCGCCCCAGCGCCCGGTCCGGGGCTCCATCGCCGCGATCGCCGGCGCGTAGATCACGGGCGTGCCCTCATGGGCCGCCTGCGTCAGCACGATGGCGCCCAGCACCTCCGCGTTCCCGGACACGATGGTGGACCGCAGCCCGGTCGGGGCCGAGGTGCCCATCATCGGCATCGGCATGATCGCGATCGGGACGTCAAAACCCGCGGTCGCCAGCCACGCGTCGGTGTGCTCGGCCTCCATCGCGAGCGGCGAGACCGGGCAGAAGAGCACCGAGAACGGGTGGTCGCGCCGCACGGCCCCTTTGCTGCCGAAGATCGTCACGAGGAGCTCCAGGAGCCAGCGAGCGTCCTCCTCGGTGGCGATCTCGTCCTGCACGTGCTTGCTGAACAGGCCGAAGGTGTTGCGCCAGTGCGCGACCGCGGCGCCCGGACCGCCGCCTTCGATGCCCGAGTTGACCATCCGCCAGTAGAGGCCGACCTCGTCCATGGTGTCGACGAGCCTCGTGGCGTTCGCCCAGTCGTCCCAGGTGGGCGCGCGGCGGGCGTTCTCGACCGGGTCGAAGAACGTGGTGGACTCGCCATCGGGCATCAGCGTGCACTCGCCGGCGTTGACGTCCACCGTGAAGCCGGGGCGCCGGCCGCCGAGCGAGAACTGCCTGGGCGCCGACGCCAGCGCCGCCTCCACGAGCTCGCGCGGGAAACGGACACGCCGCTCCCCCTCGTCGACCCGGGCGCCGGCCTCACCGAGGATCCGCCGGGCATTCGGGGAGTCGATCCGCATGCCGATGCGCGAGAGGGCGGCCAGGGAGTCCTCGTGGATGCGGGCGATCTCCGCGTCGGTCAGGACGCGCAGGAGGGTCGACATGCTGGCTCGCTCCGGCTGGCGCGCCCATGACGGCGGGCGCGAGGGATCGGGTGATCCTAGTCCTCGCGCGAGAGCACCACCACGCTGTACGGCCCCAGGGCGACGAGCCCGCTCTGGTCACAGCCGTCCAGCGGATTGCCGTCGGCGTCGAGGTCGTTCGCCTCGTGGCCCCCGAAGTCCGTGGCGTACACGGCCGAGTCCAGGTTCAGCCGCACGTTCCAGCGGCCCGGCGCCGGAAACCCGATCCGCAGGTCGTCGATCGTCCGGTCAGCGAAGTTCGCGACCACGATCGTGTCGTCGTGCGGCCCGCCGTCCTTCCAGCGGTGCATCACGAGGAGCTTCGCCTCGTTGTCGGCACGGAGGATGCGCACGTTCCGGCCACGCAGGCCCAGCGTCGTGCCGTCCCGCGCCCGCCGCAGTGCGATCAGGTCGCGGTGCAGGCGCAGGATCCCGTGGTTGGATTCGGCCTTGTCCCAGTCGAGCGCGATCGTGTCGTCGAACCAGCGGTCCTCGAGCATCTCCTGGCCCTGGAACAGCATCGGGATGCCCGGGGAGGTCAGCACCAGCGCGGAGCCGAGCACGGCCCGCTTCTTCGCCCACCAGCTCTCGGCATCGCCGGGTGCGATCTGCTCGGGCACGCGCACCGCGCCGTCGGCGACATCGTCGTGCGACTCCGTGTACAGGACCCGCGTCTCGGGGGCGCCGCGGCCCTCGCCCAGGATCGCCTCGGCCACGGCGGCCATGTCCCGGTCCGAGTCATGGTGGGTCACGAGCGCCGGCCGCAGCTGGTAGATGAACGCGGGGTCCCACTGGGCGTTGAAGCCGGCACCGCCGTCGGCCGTGGGCGTCACCATCCACGGGTCGCCCTGGAGGTCCTCGGCGATGGTGATCTTCCAGGGCTGGCGGGCGCGGATCTCGTCATTGAGCCAGGCCATGAACGTCCATCCGTCGCGCAGGTCGGTCGCCGGGTTGCCGGGCTTGCCGTCGACCGCGCGTATGAACACGGTGGCGTCGAAGCGCAGCCCGTCGCAGCGAAACTCCTCGAGCCAGCTCATCGCGCTGTCGCGCAGGAAGGTGCGAACCTCGCCGCGGCCGTAGTCGGGCCGGGTGCGGCCCCAGGGCGTCTCGCCGCGCTCGTCGTTGTAGACGTAGATGCCGCCGCCGTCCCCGTCCGCCCAGCCGTCGAACCGCCACAGGTCGAGGTCGGACGGGCCCAGGTGGTTGAGCACGATGTCGACGATGACCGCGATGCCGTGCTCGTGGGCGTCCCGGATGAACCGCTTGAAGGCATCGGGACCGCCGTAGCCGGACTCGATGGCAAACAGGTGGGCCGGGTTGTAGCCCCACGAGATGCCGCCCGCAAACGAGAACGGCGGCATGACCTGGATGGCCGACACGCCGAGCCTGCGCAGGTACGGCAGGCGGCGGCGGGCGGAGTCGAACGTGCCGCGCCGGTCCGCCGTCCCCGAGAACGTGCCCACGTGGAGCTCGTAGATGACGAGGTCGTCCCAGCCGGGGGCGCGGAACTCGTCGTCGCCCCAGTCGAAGGCCGCGGGGTCGTAGACGACGCTGTTGCCGACCGAGCTCGTGACCTGGCGCGCGTACGGGTCCATGCGCGAGAGGTCCCCGTCCTTCGTCCGGATCGTGAACCGGTACTCGTCGCCGGGGCCCACTCCCGGGACATCGGCCGACCAGGTCCCGCCACCGTTGCTGGCGGCGTCATCGGGCATGAGCGGCGTGGCGTCCGTCGCCCAGCCATTGAACGTGCCGGTGACGAACACGGCCTCGGCGTGGGGCGCCCAGACGCGGAACGTCGTGCCGTCGTCGTGCGGGATGGAGCCCATGCCCGGACGGTGCGACGGGGCAATCGGGGTCATGTGGCACAGCGTACCGGGCCGACAGGCCCCCGCCGCGCCCTTGCGCGCACCGTTTACACTCCCCCGATCGGACTTCACTCCAGCGCAGAGGTACGCCAGTGCCGAAAGAGTACGTCCGCCTGACAACGCCGCTCGTACGCGACGGCGACCGCCGCTCCGGAGCTCCTCTCCGCCCAGCCAGCTGGGACGAGGCGCTCACGAAGGTGGTCGACGGGCTTCGGGCAGCCGGTGAGGCGCACGGCTCCAGGACCTACGGGATCTTCAGCTGCAGCCGCTCGACCAACGAGGTCAACTTCGCGGCGCAGAAGCTCTCCCGTGTCGTCCTGGGCAGCAACAACGTCGACAGCTGCAACCGAACCTGACACGCCCCCTCTGTCGCCGGTCTGGCGACCGTGTTCGGCGCTGGTGGTTCGACCAGCTCATATCGGGAGATCGAGGAGACGGATGTCATCCTCCTCTGGGGCAGCAACGCCCGGGAGACGCATCCGATCTTCTTCCACCACCTCCTGAAGGGGGTGCGGAACGGCGCGCGCCTGTACGCCGTCGATCCGAGGCGCACCTCGTCGGCGCAGTGGGCCGACCTCTGGCTGGGCCTCGACGTGGGCACCGACATCGCGCTCGCAAACGCGATGGGCCGCGAGATCATCGCCGCGGGGCTCGCGAACGAGGAGTTCATCGGCCGCGCCACCAGCGGCTTCGAGGCGTACCGCGAGAGCGTGGAGCCGTGGACCCTGGAGCGCGCCGAGCGCGAGACGGGCGTCCCCGCGGATTCGATCCGCGAGACGGCCCATGCCTACGCGATGGCCGGCAAGGCGATGATCTGCTGGACCCTCGGCATCACCGAGCACCACAACGCCGTCGACGGTGTCCTCGCGCTGATCAACCTCTCGCTCCTGTGCGGGCACGTGGGGCGGTGGGGCAGCGGCCTCAACCCGCTCCGCGGCCAGAACAACGTCCAGGGCGGCGGCGACTCGGGCGCCCTGCCGGACCGGCTGCCGGGCTTCCAGCACCTCGAGAACGATGCGTTGCGGGCCCCGTTCGACAAGGCCTGGGGCGTGACCATCCCGCCCAGGCGTGGCTGGAACCTCACGGCGATGTACGACGCGATGGACCGCGGCGACCTCACGGCCGTCTACTGCATCGGCGAGAACCCGGTCCAGTCCGAGGCGGACCAGGCGCGCGCCGTCGGCCTGCTGTCCGGCCTGGACCTGCTGGTGGTCCAGGACCTGTTCCTGACGAAGACGGCACAACTCGCCGACGTCGTGCTGCCGGCCACCGCGGCCTGGGCCGAATCCGAGGGGACCGTCACCAACTCCGAACGGCGAGTCCAGCGGGTGCGCAAGGCGGTCGAGCCACCGCCCGGCGCCCGCGACGACCTGGCGATCATCTTCGACCTCGCCAACCGGATGGGCGCCAGCTGGGGGCAGGCGGACGCCGAGACGGTCTGGAACGAGGTCCGCCGGCTCTCGCCGGTCCACGCCGGGATGAGCTACGAACGCCTGGAGCGCGAGGGCGGCCTCCAGTGGCCGTGCTACGACCTGGACCACCCCGGCGAGCTGTTCCTGCACTCACGCCTCTGGGAGGATCCGGTGCCGGGCAACCGGGTGCCGTTCGTGCCGGTCGATCACGATCCGCCGGTGGACAAGCTGGACGCCGACTTCCCGATCCGCCTCACGACCGGCCGGCGCCAGGACAACTACAACACGGGCGTCCAGACCGCCGGCTACAGCTCGCCGCTGCGACGTGGGGAGAGCCTGGACATCAGCCCCGAGGATGCGGCCGCCTACGGCCTGGCGGAAGGCGAGCGCGTCCGGGTCGTCTCGCGCCGCGGCCAGGTCGACGCACCGATCCGCCTCGACGAATCGTTGCGCCCGGGCCTGACATTCATGACCCTCCACTTTCAGGACGATGTGGCGACGAACCTGCTGACGATCGACGCGACCGACCCGAAATCCGGCACGGCCGAGTTCAAGGCGACCGCCATCCGGATCGAGAAGCTCGAGGCGCCGGTCCCGGCCTGAGCGTCAGGCCGGGCGGACCACCGACAGGCCGACGGCCCGGGCCGCGTCCGCGAGGCGGTCGTCATAGGTCACGAACGCATCGACCGCGGCGCCCAGCCTGGCGGCCGAGGCGAGGTGGATCGCATCGAGGGTCTTCAGGGACGTGGGCCCGATCGACGCAGCCTGGCGCGCGATGTCGGCGTCGAATTCGACCACCTCGACGGACCGAATGACCAGATCCAGGTGAGCAGGGTCGTGCCGGTATCGCCCGACGGCGCGTCGGGTCTCCACGATCCCGATCCGACTGCACAGCACTCGTTCGCTCTCGACATACCAGCGCCGCATCGCGACCGAATCGGGCTCGTCGAGCACAAGCTTGGTGAGCGCCGAGGCGTCGACGTAGGCGACGGTCATCGTTCCTCCTCCTCACGCATCTCGAGGAGGATCTCGGTCAATGTCCGCCCGCTTGGATCCGGCATGGACGGTGCGGGCGGGATCCTTCGGTGATCGAAGGTGGCGGGTGTGATCCGGCCTTCTGCAATCATCCGATCGATGATCGAGACTGACTCCGCCGGTCGCGGTCCGAGCCGGGCTACTGGCTGCCCGTGCTCGGTGACTTCGAGCGTCTCGCCTTCCTTGACCCGCGCCAGGTAGACGGACAGGTTCTGGCGTAGCTCGCGGACGCCCACCTGCTCCGGGCGCGTGCTCGATTCGCTCACGTAGCACACGGTAGCACAAAACTGGCTTGCGCTCGACCGCTACCATCGTGTCTCGTCCGGTTTCCTGGCGCGTTGACCGGGTTCGCCTCGGCCATCGTGCTACCGATCATCCTGTTCGTCGTCCAGCGGGTGCTGAGCCAGCTCGTCTGATGGATTGACGCGTCGCGTAGCGCGGCCCACGATGGCGCTTCGCGACCGGGCCGGGCCTCCGGCCCTCGCTGACTCGAGGAGGACCGCAATGCCGCACTACCTCTTCCGTGCCCATTACACGCAGGCGGGCATCCAGGGACTTCTCAAGGAGGGAGCCGCGGGCCGCCTCAAGGCGGTCTCTGAACTTGCGGCGAGTGTCGGCGGTCGCGTGGAAGCGGCCTACTGGGCGTTCGGGGATGACGACTTCATCATGATCGCCGAGCTTCCCAACAACGCCGCGGCCGCCGCAGCGGCGACGAGGGTCTCCGCGAGCGGTATCGGCGGCATTACGACCACGGTCCTGCTGACCGCGGCCGAGGTGGATGAGGCTCGCGGCATCGGCGTCGTGTACCGCCCGCCGGGCGGCTGAACCGCGACGAACCTTCTGGCAGCCCACGGGGCGTGACTGCCGCGTCGGCAACCCCTCAGCCCCCGGCTCGTCCGGGGGCTTTCGATTCCCGGGCTGCCGGCACCGGTACCATGCCAACAACACGCTGACGGAGGAACAGTGACCCAGCCACGGGCCGAAGTCGAAGCCACCGATGCCCGGCCGTACCCGCCGGGTTGGCTGCACCTGCTGGCGGACCGGCTCGAGCGGCTGCCCGGCTCGATGTGGGTCGCCTACGCGGCCATCGCGCTGGTGGCGATCCTGGTGATGCACCTCAACCCCTGGACGAGGGGGCAGCGGGTCCTGGTCCAGCTCCTCTAGCGATCCCCGTTCCGGGCGGCGGCGCGGGTCAGCCGAGCCGCGGCTACACTCGGCGGCGATGGATCTGCACGTCGTCGGGCCGCTCGCGTCACCGGCCGAGCGAGCCGCCGTGGACGCCGTCCTCGGCCCCGCGGCCTCGGGCTGGTCGGGCGGCCTTCGCGAGGCGCGGACGGACGGTCACGTGGCGTGGGGCGGCCATGAGGCGCGGAGCCGGCGCGACCTCCTGCTGCCGGCCCTCCACGCGCTCCAGGACCGAGTCGGGCAAATCACGCAGCCCGGCCTGAACTACGTCTGCCGGCGCCTCTCCGTGCCGCCGGCCGAGGCCTACGGCGTCGCGACGTTTTACTCGCTATTCGCGACGGCGCCGAGGCCACCCTCGGTCGCCCACCTGTGCGACGACATCGCCTGCCGTCTGGCGGGAGCCGACAACGTGGCCGCGGACTTGGAGCGTGCCCTTGGCCCGGCCGGCGCCGCAGCCCGGGATGGATCCGTGACCTGGCTCCGCAGCCCATGTCTCGGACTCTGCGAGCACGCGCCCGCGGCGCTGTTCACGATCGCCGGCACGGCGCCGACGCGCGAGGCTGCGGCACCGGTGGACGCCGCTGCGATCGTCGGCCGACTCGAGGCGACGATCGCAGACAACCCCGCGGTGAATGCGACCGCGTCGGTGCCCCAGGCCGGCGCGCCCGAGCTCCGATTGCTGGCGCGGGTCGGCGCCACGGATCCCGGCTCACTCAAGGACTACCAGGCGCATGGCGGATACCGGGCGCTGGCGAACGCAATGGCGATGGGCGCGGCGAAGGCCATCGCTGAGGTGACGGAGGCGAAGCTGGTCGGGCGGGGTGGCGCGGCCTTCCCCACCGGACGAAAGTGGGCCGCCGTCGCGGCACAGGCCGTTCAGCCGCACTACGTCGTGTGCAACGCGGACGAGTCGGAGCCCGGCACGTTCAAGGATCGGGTGCTCATGGAGGCGGACCCGTTCGCGGTCGTGGAGGCACCGATGCCCGCCCCCGGAGTGGCCGATCAGGGCCGATCCCCCGTCCCGCATACGATTCCAGAGCCCTGCCGCCGGTTCAGGGTGCAGGGAATTCCCTGAACTCGAAAGAGGGCATTCTCACTGTCTGAATCGCAGGGAAAGTTACCGCAATTTGAATTTCACGATCCCGGTAGGAAAATTCCTCTAAAAAATTGGGGCTTCCGAGCCGATAAGGAAAGGAGGGGGAAATCCCTCTACTGGAGTTCCCATGGGCATTGCGCCACTTACGTTTAGCGGGGTTAGCACCTATTCGGCCGATTTTCAGAAGATTCTGGAGAGGGCGGTGGCGATCGCGTCCCAGCCCATTTCTTCGCTGCAGCGC
>JANNHX010000379.1:0-6254 GCA_031404615.1 Chloroflexota bacterium | reverse complement strand
GGTGGAGCGCCTTGACCGTCGCGTTGGTGCCGACGGGCATGAACTGCGGTGTCTCGATGACGCCATGGGGCAGCTCCAGGCGCCCGAGGCGGGCGCGCGTGGACCCGTCCGCGGGCGGCGGGACGAGAACCTCGAAGCGGGACGCACCGGGCATCGTCAGCGACCCGGGATGTCGTCCCACAGGGCTGGCATCTCGGGCTCGGCCCGGCGCGGGGCCGGAATCTCGTAGCCGAGGCCCGCAAGGTGCGAGCGTGCCGCCTCCGTGGCGATGCGACCCTGCGGGGTGCGGTCCAGGAACCCGAGCCGGAGCATGAAGGGCTCGTAGACGTCCTCGATGGTGTCCGGCTCCTCCGCGAGGACCGCGGCGAGGGCCTGGACGCCGACCGGGCCGGACTGGAACTTCTGGATCAGGGCGGCCAGGAGCTTGCGGTCCGTCGTGTCGAGACCGAGGTCGTCGATGTCCAGGATCGTCATCGCCTCGGCGACGGCCTGCTCGTGGATCGTCCCGTCCCCGTGGACCTCGGCGTGGTCCCGAACCCGGCGCAGCAGCCGGTTGACGATACGGGGCGTGCCGCGGCCGCGCTTGGCGATGAGCCGTGACGCGTCCTCGTCGATCTCGACCCCGAGGATCCGCGCGGACCGCGTGACGATGGCCGTCAGCTCGTCGTCCGCGTAGAAGTCCAGCCGGTACGTCATGCCGAATCGGTCCCGGAGCGGGCCGCTGATCCGGCCGGCCCGCGTCGTGGCCCCCACGACCGTGAAGGGCTTGAGGCTCAGGCGCAGGCTCCGGGCGCTGGGTCCCTTGCCGATCATCACGTCGAGCGCGTAGTCCTCCATCGCCGGGTAGAGGATCTCCTCGACGGCCCGGTTGAGCCGGTGGATCTCGTCGATGAACAGGACGTCCCGCTCGTCCAGTGCGGTGAGGATGGCCGCGAGGTCCCCCGCCCGCTCGATGGCCGGACCACTCGTGTAGCGGACGTTCACGCCGAGCTCCCGGGCGATGATCGTCGCGAGGGTCGTCTTGCCGAGGCCGGGCGGGCCGTACAGCAGGACGTGGTCCGCCGCCTCGCCCCGCTGCTTCGCCGCCTGGAGGAGGACCGAGAGGCTGGCCTTGACCTCCCGCTGGCCGATGTACTCGTCCAGCGTCCGCGGGCGCAGCGACCCTTCCACGACGAGCTCGCCGAGGTCTGAGGCACCGGCCGCAAGGAGGCTCATGGGATCGTCCGTCATCGGGCGGAATATAGCAGGTTCACACGCGGAATGGCACAGATGTTCGATAACACCGCGACGGCTTCCGGAGGGCTGGACGCCCGGTGCATGATGCGCCGATGAACGACACCTTCGCCATCGACACGATGCTGCGCCTGCCTCGCCTCTCGTCCCTGCGCCTGAGCCCCGACGGGTCGCGCCTCGCGGTCGCCGTGAGCGGCGTCGCGCCTGACGGCACGAAGATGGCCACCGCCCTGTGGCAGGTCGATCCCGCCGACGCCGTGCCCGCCCGCCGGCTCACCCGGTCGGTCGAGGGCGAGGGGGCGGGGATCGCGTTCCTGGCGGACGGCTCGCTCCTGTTCGAGTCGACCCGCCCCGACCCCGACGCCAAGCCCGACCCCGACCGGAAGGTGAACGCGCTCTGGGCGCTGCCGCCGGACGGCGGGGAGGCCCGCCTGCTCGCGGCCCCGGCCGGCGGCGTCTGCGGCCTGGCGACGGCGCGCGACGCGCACGCCATCGTGTTCGGCGCGAGCATCCAGCGTGGCGCGCGGGACTTCGCCGGCGATGACGAGCGGACGAAGGCACGCAAGGACGCGGGCGTCGAGGCCATGCTGTTCGACGACTACCCGATCCGCCACTGGGACCACTACCTCGGGCCGCGCCTGCGACGCCTCTACGCCGCTGCCGTTCCCGCCGGGGAGGGTCGCATCACCGATCCGCTCGACCTCGAGGCGGACGTCACCGGCATCACGTTCGACGAGTCGGACGCGGACATCAGTCCCGACGGGACGTTCGTGGTCGCGGTACGGCGCACCCCGAACGGCGTCCCGGAGACGTTCGATGATCTCGTCAGGTATGACACCGCGACCGGCGATGCGCGGCCCCTCACCCCGCGCAATGCCGCGTACGCCTCGCCGGCGATCTCCCCGGACGGGCGTCTCGTGGCGGCCATCCGGTTCTCGTGGGCCACGCCGCAGGACGCCGAGCAGGCCGCCCTGGTCCTCGTCGACCTCGACAGCGGGGCGATCAGGACGGTCGCCGAGGGCGTCGACCGGCGGCCCGAGCACCTGGTCTGGGGCCCGGATGCGTCGGTCCTCTACTTCACCGCGGACGACGAGGGACACCATGCCGCGTACCGGGTCGACCTCCCCGACGGCCGGGTCACCCGCCTGACGGCGGCCGGCACCGTGACGAACCTCTGCCCCACCCCCGACGGCACGGCGATCTACGCCCTCGCGTCCACCCTCGCCAGCCCGCCGCGCGTGGTCCGGTTCGACGCCCGCACGGCGGACCAGGTCCCGGACGAGCTGGTCCACGGCATCGACGAGCACGGGATCGTGGCCCCCGGCGTGGTCGAGCGGGTCCGCGCAACGGCCGAGGACGGGACGCCGATCGGCGCGTGGCTCGTGCGGCCCGCCTCCGCCTCGCAGGGGACGCCAGCCCCGCTCGTGGTGTTCGTCCACGGCGGCCCGCTCGGGTCGTGGAACGGCTGGCACTGGCGCTGGAACCCGCACGTCCTCGTGGACCGCGGGTTCGCGGTCCTGATGCCGGATCCCGCGCTCTCGACCGGGTACGGCCAGGCCATGCTCGACCGGGGCTGGGGCCAGTGGGGCGGCACGCCCTACACCGACATCATGGCCAGCCTGGATGCGGCGCTGGGGCGCGCGGACCTCGACGGCGAGCGGGTCGCGCTCATGGGCGGCTCATACGGCGGCTACATGGCGAACTGGGTGGCCGGGCACACCAACCGGTTCAGCTGCATCGTCACGCACGCCTCGCTGTGGGACCTCCTGGGCTTCCATGGGACGACGGACCACGGACCGGCCTGGGAGCACGAGATGGGTGATCCGTACGTCGATCCCGGCGCCTACCTCCGCAACTCGCCCCGGGAGCACCTCGAGGCGATGGCCCGCATGAAGACGCCGATCCTCGTCATCCACGGTGAGAAGGACCACCGCGTCCCGATCTCCGAGGCGCTCATCCTCTGGACCGACATGATGCGGTTGGGCGTCCCAGGCCGGTTCCTCTCCTTCCCGGATGAGAACCACTGGGTGCTCAAGCCCCAGAACGCCAGGCTCTGGTACCGGACCGTGCTCGCGTTCCTGGACGATCACCTGCGCGGGATCCCGTTCGAGCGGGACGAGCTGCTCGGCGGCTGAGCGGGACCCTACCCGGCCGCCGGCGTCCCGTCCGGGCCTGCCGCGGCCAGGGCCTCCAGGTGGGGCAGGACCTCGTGCGGGAGCGGGAGCGCCTCGATCTCGGATCGCAGCCGTTCGGCCGCCGCGGCCAGGGTCGCGTCCGCCAGCGCGGCCTCCACGACGGCGAGGATCCCGGGCACGGTCCAGCCGTCCCGCTCGATCACCAGCGCGGCCCCGGCGGCGCGGCAGGCAGCGGCGTTCGCCGGCTGGTCGGCGGCCATGGGGAGGATGACCATGGGCCGCCCGGCCTCGAGCGCCGCCAGCATGGTGCCGGAGCCTCCGTGGCTGACGACGAGGTCGCTTACCCGCATGAGGCGGGCCATCGGGACGTAGCGCACGAGTCGGACGTTCGCGGGCCGGGGCAGGAACGCCGCCGGCTCCAGCCCCGGGCCGAGCGCCACGACGATCTCAGCGTCGAGGCTGGCCACCGCGTCGATGATCGTCGCGAGGAGCGGGGCGCGGCGATCCGGCGCCACGGTCCCCAAGGTGATGGCGATCCGTCGGCCCTGGGCGGGCGCCTCCTCGAGCCAGGGGGCGGCTGTCGACCCCGGATCCTCGACCGAGACGGCGCGCAATGCCGTCGCGCCGGCCGGCAGCGGGTCGGCGGGATCGTGCAGGGACGGCGGGCGCGTGGCCAGGAACCCGAAGCCGTGCCACGACGCGAGCTCCGGGTCCGGCGCGAGCCCCAGCTCTTCGCGGAGCCGCCCGGCAGGTTCGGCCGAGAGCCGCATCATCGAGCCCCGCCAGGCGGTCGCCTGCAGTGCGACGTGCGGGATCCCCAGGCGCTCAGCGGCGATCCAGGTCCCCTGCTCGCTGTCGTCGTGGACTACGAGGTCGGGGCGCCAGGTCTCCGCGAGCGCCAGCAGGCCGTGGGCCATCGGGCGGGCGATGACCTCGGCGAAGCCGCGTCCCCAGACGGCGACGGCGAGACGCGGCCCGGAGAGGTCCCGGGCGCCGATCGCCGTGAACATCGTCGCGAGGTCCGGAGGCCCCACGTCGACGTGGCGCAGGCCATGGGCGCCCAGGACTGGCCCGATCGCCGCCCCGCCGAGGACGGCCACCTCGTGCCCGGCCTCCCGTGCCGCGAGCGCGAGGGGGACCAGGGGCAGCACGTGACCGAGGGCCGGGTTGGCAGCGAACGCGATACGCATCCGCGGACTCTACAGGGCGGGCCTGACCGGGCGGGCATCCCAGGTCCCCGGTGCCGGCGTCCCGGTGCCGGCGTCCTGGGAGCGCGATCCTGCTCCCTGATCCTGCTGTGGATCAAACGGCGGCCTCACGAGCGTGGCTCGAGCACCGAACCACTCGGAATCGGCTCGAGCCGTGCAGCAGCACGGTGGATCTGATCCACACGGGGATCACGGCGCGGAGGCCAGGCAGCTCGTCAGACCCGGCGTCCTGGCCACCTGGGCGCCGGAAGGCTGTCGTCAGTCGCGGAGCAGGGTGCGGAGTGCCGCCTTGACGCGCTCCTCGAGGCCCGCGCCGACGGCCGGGTCCTGGAGCGCCAGACGAGACGCCTCGCGAGCCTCGCCCAGCGAGTAGCCCAGCGCCTGGAGCGCCCCGACGACCTCGCCCTCGGACGCGGTCGAGAACGCCGCCGAGGAGCCGGCAGCCACGCCCGCGGCGGACACCTTCTCCTTGAGCTCGAAGATGATCCGCTCGGCGAGCTTCTTGCCGATGCCCGGGATCGACACCAGCACCGCCTGGTCCTGCTGGAGGATCGCGAGCTGGAGGTCCGCGGGGGGCCGCGAGCCGACGATCGCGAGCGCGACCTTCGGCCCGACACCGGTCACCGTGAGCAGCAGGTTGAAGAACCCGAGTTCGTCGGCGTTGCGGAACCCGAACAGCGCCTGCTGGTCCTCCCGGACGAGGTGATAGGTGTGGAGCTTGAGCGTGCCGCCGGGGATGGCGGTCGCAATCACGGCCGGTGCCGTGAACACGCGGTACCCGATGCCAGCGACCTCGATGACAAGCGAATCGGCCGCGATGGCGCCGACGACACCCTCGACGGAGGCGATCACGGCCGCTTCGCGGTGGCCCTGGGCTTGGCGGTCGCCTTCGTCTCGCGTGCGAGCGCCTCGCGCACGGAGCGCTCGTAGGGCGTCTCGCCGCGCACGATCGGTGCGACGGCGGAGCGGTCCATCACGGTGGCGCGGGCCGAGGCGCCGCGGGCATTGATGTGGTCGCCGGGTCGCTCCGCATTGGCGGTGTGGATCGCGATCGCGAGCGCATCCGCCGTGTCGTCCGGCGTCGGGACGTCGGCCAGCTGCAGGATCACGGCGACCATCCTGCCAACCTGGACCTTGTCCGCCGCGCCGTAGCCGGTGACGCCGACCTTGACCTCGTTGGGGGTCGCCTCGCGCACGGGGATACCCGCCTGGGCGGCCGCGAGCAGCACGACGCCGCGCGCCTGGCCGACGCCGAACGCGCTCTGTGCGTTCCTGGAGAAGAACAGGCGCTCCACGGCGACGAGGTCCGGCTTGTGGGTCTCGATGAGCTCGGCGACGGTGGCATGGATCTGGTTGAGGCGGTCGGGCAGCGGCGAGTCGGCGCTGGTGGTGAGGCAGCCGTAGTCAACCGCGCGGAGGCTCCCGCCGGTGCGTTCCACGATCCCGTACCCCATGGCGGCCGTCCCGGGGTCGATCCCCAGGACGATCACCCGGCCAGCTCGGCGAGCATGTCCTCGGGGATGTCCACGTTGGCGGTGACGCGCTGGACGTCGTCCAGGTCCTCGAGGAGCTCCATGAGCCGCAGGGCCTTGCGGACGTGGTCCGCATCGAGGCTCACCGTCTGCTTGGCGATCATCGCCGACTCGGCGTCGTCCACCTTGATCCCGGCGTCCTCGAG
>JANNHX010000378.1:0-2777 GCA_031404615.1 Chloroflexota bacterium | reverse complement strand
GTCCAGGCCACGAAGGGCAGCGCGAGTGCAGCGTGTACCCGACGATGTGGTTCTCGACGGCGTGGAACGCCTGTTCCGTCAGCTCGCGCGAGAAGCCGGCCTCCCGGAAGCCACGGAGTCCCGCGTCCATGTAGCGCAGACGCCCGGGACCCAGGGTGGCGCGCGACACCCACACCATGCTCGCCCATGGGTGACGCACGAGCACGTCGTGGGCCGAGATCGCGCGCTGCCGCGCGGCGGCCTTCCAGCCCACAGCGCCGGATGGCAGCTCGATCTCGCTCGCGACGAGATCGGAGATGCCGACCAGGATGTCGTCCTTCCGGGCAACGTAGTAGTACAGGGTCATCGCTTCGACGCCGACCTCCCGGGCGAGGTTGCGCATCGTCAGCGACGCGATCCCGTCCCGGTCGGCGAGGTGCATGGCGGCGCGCAGCACCCGTTCCCGGCTCATGGGGGGTCGGGGGTTCGTGCTCGGACGCGGGGCCATGGTCACCTCCCTGGCAGGACGAGGGGAAACGGTACGTGGGACTTGACAATCTTACAACGTACGAGGCATCATCCGTCGCAGGACAGTCTTACAACGTACGACGGCAATCCGAACGTCGGCGGCAGAGCAGGACAGAGGAGAGAGCGATGCATGGGGCCCGGGAGCTGGAGAACGAGAACAAGGTCCTCCGATGGGGCGGGCTGGCCGGGGTCGCGGGCGGCCTCCTCCTGATCCTCGTCTTCGTCATCGTGGGTGCCTTCGTGCCCGCCTACGCTGCCGAACCCGCGGCGGCGGTGAAGTGGTTCCCCGACATCAGGACGGTGCGCATCATCGAGAACGGCCTGTACCTCGCGGTCCTCATTCTGTGGGTCGCCAGCTTCCTGGCCGTGTACCGGGCCGCCCGGACGAGCCACGCGCCGGCCCTGTTCGGGAGTGCCCTGGGCATCGCGGGTCTTGTCGTGCTCGCCGTTGGCGCCCTTCCGCATGTCGCGATCGTCCCGCTCTCCGACCTCTACCATGCCCCCGGGGCGACCCCCGCCGACCAGGCAACGCTCGCGCTCGTCTGGCAGGCGTCCCAGGGCATGCTCGATGCCTCGCTCCTGGCGGGGCTCGCGTTGCTGTCGGTCGGCGTCGTCGTCCTCGGCATAGCCATGGTCGGGGCGCCGGCGTTCGGCAGGCGCTCCGGCGGGTTCACGCTCGGGCTCGGCGCGATCGGGGTCGTAGCCGCGGCGGTGAGCCTGGTCGACCCCCGGTCTCCGAGCGCCGCGCTCGGCATGCTCGCGCTCATCGCCTTCCACCTGGTCCTCGGATGGAAGACGTATTCCCTGCCCAGGGGCGGCTGGAGTCTCGAGGAGCGGGCAGCGGGTGAAGGCCCTGCAGCTGCGCCGCGCGTGGCCTTCGAGAGCGTCCGATGAGCGCTCTCACGCTCCCTGACGAGCTCGAGGCCCGTGCCACCGCGGAGCGTCGCCGGATGAAGGCGATCGTCCAGCGCAGGTACGGCACGACGAGTGCCCTGGAGCTCGAGGACGTCGCCAGGCCGATCGTCAAGGCTGGCGAGGTCCTCATCCGCGTGCGTGCTGCGTCCGTCAACATGGGCGACTGGTACTGCATGCGAGGCGAGCCGTATGTGGTCCGCCTGTCGTCCGGGCTGCGCCGGCCCAGGAACGCGGTCCAGGGGAGGGACGCTGCAGGACGGGTCGAGGCGGTGGGCGGAGACGTGACCCGGTTCCGTCCCGGTGACGAGGTGTATGCCGAGGTCGACACCGGCAGCTTTGCCGAGTACGCGAGTGTCCCGGAAGGCCTGGTCGCGCTGAAGCCGGCCAATCTGACGTTCGAGCAGGCAGCGGCGGTCCCGGTGGCCGCCGGCGCCGCCCTCCAGGGCCTGCGGGACGCGGGCAACGTCCAGCCGGGGCAGACGGTCCTGGTCCTGGTCAACGGGGCGTCCGGCGGCGTGGGCACGTTCGCCGTGCAGATCGCCAAGGCGCTGGGCGCGGAGGTGACCGGCGTGTGCAGCACGCGGAACGTAAACCTGGTCCGCTCGATCGGCGCTGATCACGTCATCGACTACACGCAGGAGGACTTCACCAGGAGCGGGCAGCGCTACGACCTGATCCTCGACCTGGTCGCGAACCATTCGCTGACGGACTGCCGGCGCGCGTTGACCCCGAAGGGGACGCTCGTCCTGGTCTCGGGGAACGGCGGTCGCTGGTTCGGGCCCATGGGCCGCATGGTCCGGGCGCTCGCGGTGTCCCCGTTCGTGAGCCAGGGGCTGCGTCCGTTGGCGGCACGACCGAGCCGGGCAGACCTCGCCGTGCTGAGGGAGCTCATCGAGGCCGGAGCGGTCACGCCGGCCATCGACAGGGCGTACCCGCTGAGCGAGACCGCCGAAGCCATGCGCTACGTCCAGGAGGAACACGCTCGCGGGAAGGTCGTCATCACCGTCGGGGGTGCGTAGCGCCTCCGAGGTCGTTGGATCCCTCGTTTCGGGTCGGCATCAGCCTCGCCCCGGCGCGTTCTCGACACCATGGGCGATCATGGGTTGAGACCCTCCCCCTCGACACGCGCGGTGCCACCAGGCCGCCGCCGCCGAGGGGTGGGAGCGAAGGCCGGGCACGCCCGGCCCGGGGGTGAGACATGGACCGCACGGCGCTCCTCGTTCCCGTGGATCCGTCGCTGCGCGACGTCGCGGACGTCGCGATCGAGGCCGGCGTGGACATGACGGCCGGGCTGACGGCCGCCGAGGCGGCGGCCCGACTGGTGCGGGACGGCCCGAACGAGCTGCGCGCCAAGC
>JANNHX010000377.1:0-1518 GCA_031404615.1 Chloroflexota bacterium | reverse complement strand
GTCGATCGTCCGGATCGAGGTCGTCCATCCCTCCGCCCGTCTCGTGGATCTCGAGGACGCCCTCGTCGCGCGGTTCTGGCTCCGGGCAGCCGGCGTGGCCGATGTGCCCGCCGCGGCGGCCGGCGAGGAAGCCGACGACCTGGCGCGTGACGCCGTGGCCGAGGTGGCCGTGGACCTCCTCGCCAAGCTCCGTCCCGAGGGCACCATCGCCGTCTCCTGGGGCCGCACCATGCTCGCCGTGGCGCGCAGGCTGCCGATGGGATGGACGCAGGCCACGGACATCGTGCAGATGAACGGCGCCGCGTCGCGCTCCACGCATCCCACGCGCGCGAGCGAGATCCTCGAGCGGTTCGCCGCCACCTCGGGCGCTGGCTTCCGTGGCCTCGCCGCCCCCGCCATCGTCGGCAGCGCGGACCTGCGCGACGCGCTGATGGAGGACCCCGCGATCCGCGAAACCGTCGACGTCGCCCGCTCCGCTCCCACGGCGGTCTTCGGGCTCGGAATCCCGGCCAAGGACAGCCCGCACCTCGCGTCGGGGTTCGTGGACGAGGACGAGCAGGCCCGCCTGCGGGCGAGGGGAGCGGTCGGCGATGTCATCGGGCGCTTCCTGGACGCGGACGGCGGGATCGCCTGGCCGAAGCTGGACCGCCGCACGGTCGGGCTCCCGCTCGAGCAGCTCGCGCGCAAGCCGTTCCGCATGGGCGTCGCCGCCGGGGCCGGACGCGGGCCCATCGCCCTCGCCGCGATCCGTGCAGGCGTCGTCAACGTCCTCGCCTGCGACGACTCCACCGCCGAGTGGGTGTTGGCGCATGGCTGAGCGGCGCCTCCCCGACGAGATCGTGATCCGCCAGCTGGTCGAACGCGCGCTCGAGGCCGTCGAGGCAGGCGCGGCGGCCGAGCCCGCGCCCACGCGCCCGAGCGCCGCCGCGACACCCGCCGTGGCTCCCACCCGCGCCTCCGACCCGAAGACCGTCGCCATCGGCGCGGATCACGGCGGCTTCGCCCTCAAGGCCGTGCTCATCAAGCACCTCCGCGACAAGGGCTTCGCCGTCACGGACTGCGGCACCAACGGTCCGGACGCGGTGGACTACCCGGACTTCGCGCATGTCGTCGCGCGCCTGGTGTCCACCGGCGCATGCGCAGCCGGGATCGTGATCGACGGCGCCGGCATCGGCTCCGCGATGGCCGCCAACAAGGTCCCCGGGGTCCGCGCGGCCAACGCGCACGACACCTCGATGGCCCGCAACGCCCGCGAGCACAACTACGCCAACGTGCTGACCCTGGGCGCGAAGCACTTGACGGCCGAGCAGGCGCGGCAGGTCGTCCGGGCCTTCCTCGGCACCACCGAGGGCGAGCCGCGCCACGGCCGGCGCGTGGCCAAGATCACCGAGATCGAACGGCGCTACGCCGGCGGGTGAAGGTCACGCGGGCCGCCGGGCGCCGGCGGCGCTATCCTCGGCGCACCATGAGCGCGCCCGCGACGACCACGATGGATCCCGCCACCCTCGAGCGCATCCT
>JANNHX010000376.1:0-4381 GCA_031404615.1 Chloroflexota bacterium | reverse complement strand
TGGGCGCCCCGAACTCGTAGTCCAGGAACTGGAGCTCCATCACCTTGCCGGTGAAGTCCTTGATCGGGCTGATCTCGTCAAACAGATCCCGAAGGCCCTTCTCGATGAACCACTTGAAGGACTCGAGCTGGAGCTCGATGAGGTTCGGGACCTCGAACTTGTCGTCGCTGATCCCGTCATGGACCTCGTGGATCCGGGCGTAGGTGATACGACCGGAACGGGTCAGGGCGAGGGGCGCCGACGAGACGGACAGCATGAAGGACGACTCCTTGTCGGAGTGGGAGAAAGAGGGAACGGCCGCGATCACAGAAGGAGTAGGATACCGCGCTGGCGCATCCTGTCAACCGTGAGGCGCGACAGAACGAGCGACGGCAGGGTTGCCATCGCTCGTCGGGGCTGCGCGAGGGGCCGGTCGTGCCGGCCGAAGTCGTCTACTTGGAGTCGACCCTTCGCCATGGTCCCTGTCGGCGGCCTGGCTGAACGCCGGGCCGCCGCGCGACAGGGAGACTCTACTCCTTGATGTCGAGACCCCCCGGGCCGATGGCCTTGAGGCCTGCAGCCTCGGCCGTCGGAGGGTCCGGCGTTACTTGATCTCGACCTTCGCGCCCTGCTCTTCGAGGGCGGCCTTGATCTTCTCGGCCTCCTCCTTGGTGACGGCCTCCTTGACGGCCTTGGGGGTGGCGTCGACGAGGTCCTTGGCCTCCTTGAGGCCGAGACCGGTCAGCTCGCGCACGACCTTGATGACCGGGATCTTGTTGGGGCCGATCTCGGTCAGGGTCGCGGTGAACTCGGTCTGCTCCTCAACCTCGGCAACCGGGGCGGCGCCGGCGGCCGGGGCGGCGCCGGCGAAGGCAACCGGTGCGGCGGCGGTGACGCCAAAGCGCTCCTCGAACTTCTTCTTGAAGTCGGAGAGCTCGAGGACGGTCATCTGCTCGAAGGCCTCGAGCAGCTGGTCGGAAGTCAGCGTGGCCATTGGGGTTCTACTCCTGGTGTCGTGGCGCCCCTGCGGGCGCGGATGGTCTCGAGGTGAGGGTCAGGCCGCGGCGTCATCGCGCTTGGCGATGAGCGCATCGACCAGGCCGACGACGTCCCGCAGGGGGGCATCGAACAGGCCGGCCATCAAGGACAGCGGGGCGGTGATCGCACCCAGCGCCTCGGCGAGGAGAACCTCGCGGGACGGGAGGGTGGCGAGCTTCGTCACGCCGTCGACGTCGATCGCCCGCGAACCCAGCACGCCACCGGTGATCTTCACGATCTTGGCGTAGGGTCGCGTGGCGTCGAGGACCGCCTTGGCCGTCTGCGCCTCGTCGTTCCCGAAGGCAATTGCCGACGGGCCCGTGAGGAGCGGGGACAGCGCGGCTGCGGCTTCGTTCTCCTGGGCCGCGATCCGCATCAGGCGGTTCTTGACGACCCGGTAGCTCACGCCCTGCTTGCGCAGCGCGCGCCGGATCTCGGTGATCTCCTTCACCTTGAGGCCGCGGTACTCGGAAACGATCATGGTGCGGTTGGCGCCCAGCTCGGCGCGCAGCGCCTCGATCGTCTCGCGCTTGGCCTCGGTCGGCATCGAGCCTCCTTGACCTCCGTTGCTTCTGGCGCGCAGCCGGCACGCGGCGGTGGGTGCGCACGGCCCTGCGGCCGATTGACCCCTGCGACGGGCCACGTGGCGAGCAGGGGGCGCGTCCCACCCGGAGGAGGGGCGATGTCCTGCCTCGGCGTGCTCGCCGTCGTCCCCAGTCCCCTCCCCTCGCGGGGCGGTTGACCGGTCCGGTCCGGCGGATCAAGCCCCGGGCGTCAGGCCTCCCTTCGGGTGGTCGGGCGTCCTGTGGGCGCAGGCTGTCTGCGGCTTGTCCGTCTATCGATGTCGGCACGTGTCTCTCGACGGTGCCCTGCCCTGCTGATGAGGCTAGCCCACCTGAGCGGGGCTCGGATGATACCCGGTCGCCTCTCGCCTCAGGCTACCGCGGCGGCGAGGACGCCGACGATGTCCACGCGGATGCCGGGACCCATCGTCGTGGCGATGGACAGCGTCCGCAGGTACTGGCCCTTGGCGCCGGACGGCTTGGCGCGGTTGACCGCGTCCACGAGCGCCGCCAGGTTCTCGGACAGCTGCTGCTCGTCGAACGAGGCCTTGCCGACCGGGACATGGATGATGGCGCCCTTGTCGACCTTGAACTCGACGCGGCCACCCTTGACCTCGCGGACGGCCCGCTCGATGTCGAACGTCACCGTGCCGGCCTTGGGGTTCGGCATGAGGCCGCGGCGACCCAGGATGCGGCCGAGGCGCCCGACCTGGCCCATGACATCCGGCGTGGCGATCGCCACGTCGAACTCGAGCCAGCCGGCCTCGATCTTCTTGACCAGGTCCTCGGCACCGACCTCGTCCGCGCCGTTGCGGAGAGCCTCCTGGGCCTTCTCGCCCTGGGCGAAGACCGCCACGCGGACGACCTTGCCGGTCCCATGCGGAAGGACGACCGTTCCGCGGACCATCTGGTCGGCGTGGCGGGGGTCGACCCCGAGCCGAAGGTGGGCCTCGACAGACGCGTCGAACTAGACGTTCGACGTCTCCCTGGCGAGGGCGACGGCCTCGGCGATCGGGTACACGCGCGTCCGGTCGTCGAGCTTGTTGAGGTCCTGGTAGCGCTTGCCGTGCTCGGCCATGGTCCGGTCTCCTTCGGTCCTCGCGGACCTGCCCCTGGGGTACGCGTCCGGTCCGGGGTCCCGCCCGGACGCCATTGGCGGCCTGGTTAGCCGACCACCTCGATGCCCATCGAGCGCGCGGTGCCCTCGATGACCTTCATGCCGGCCTCGACGTCGTTGACGTTGAGGTCAGGCATCTTCTGCTCGGCGATCGCGCGAACCTGCTCGCGGGTGACCTTGCCGGCAGTCGCGCGCTTCGGCGTCGCCGAGCCCTTGTCCACGCCGGCCGCCTTGCGCAGGAGATCCGGCGCGGGCGGGGTCTTGAGGACGATGGTGAACGAGCGATCTTCGAAGATCGTGATCTGGGCGGGGATGACCGAACCGGCCTTGTCCGCCGTCTTCTCGTTGTAGGCCTTCGTGAACTCGATGATGTTGATGCCGTGCGGGCCCAACGCGGTGCCGACGGGCGGCGCAGGCGTTGCCTTGCCGGCCGGCAGCTGCAGCGTGAGGACGATACGAATCTTCTTGGCCACGGTGTTGCTCGCTCCCTGCCTCTACAGCTTCTCGACCTGGAGGAAGTCGAGCTCGACCGGAGTCTCCCGGCCGAAAATGCTCACGAGGACCTTCAGCTTGTTGCGCTCCGGGTTGACCTCGTCCACGGTGCCGATGAACTCCGCGAACGGCCCGTCCGTGACGCGCACGCTCTGGCCCTTGGTGAACGCGACCCGGAACTTCGGCGTCTCCACGCCCATGTGCCGGAGGATCTGCTTGACCTCGGTCTCGTCGAGCGGGATCGGCTCGCTGCGCATCCCGGGGATGTTGCCGCTGCCGACGAAGCTCGTCACGCCCGGGGTGTTCCGGACGACGAACCAGGACTCTGGGTCCAGGATCATCTCGACCAGCACGTAGCCCGGGTACACCTTCTTCTGGACGGTGTGCCGCTGGCCCTGCCGGATCTCGATCTCGTCCTCCATCGGGACGAGGACCTGGAAGATCTTGTCTTCCATGCCCATCGACTCGATGCGGTGCTCGAGGTTTGCCTTGACCTTGTTCTCGTAGCCCGAGTACGTGTGGATCACGTACCAGCGCTTTTCGGGCGCCTTGGCGATCGTCAGCTGCTCGGTCATGCGTTCATCCCGGCCAGGGCCTTGACGATCTCGGTGAAGAACGTGTCGGCGATCGTGATGTACAGGCCGGTGATAAACGAGATCACGAAGACCAGCACCGTCAGGTTCCGGACCTGGGTGCGATTGGGCCACGAGACCTTTTTCAGCTCGGACCACGATTCCTTGGTGAACTGCCGAAGTCGCTTCACGGGTGCCTTTTCAGCGGTCGGTGGAGGTGGCAGGGGCGATAGGACTCGAACCTACAACAACCGGTTTTGGAGACCGGTGCTCTGCCAATTGAGCTACGCCCCTGCGGTTCCGTTCCGAGCTACTTCGCCTCCCGGTGCAGCACATGGCGCCGCTCCCGGGGGCAGTACTTGAGCAGCTCGATCCGGTTGGGATCGTTCTTCTTGTTCTTGCGGGTCGTGTAGTTCCGCTGCTTGCACTCGGTGCACGCAAGCTGGATCACCGGCCGCGCGTCAACTCTCGCCATATCTTCTCGTTACTCGATGATGCTGGTGATCGCGCCGGCGCCGACGGTTCGGCCACCCTCGCGGATCGCGAAGCGCTGGCCGATCTCGAGGGCGATCGGGGTGATCAGCTCGACGGTCATGTCGACGTTGTCGCCGGGCATGATC
>JANNHX010000375.1:0-1832 GCA_031404615.1 Chloroflexota bacterium | reverse complement strand
GACGTGCCCGTTGAGCGCTTCGGCGTGGGCCACCAGCCTCCCGGTGGCGGTCGCCGGGTCGAGCAGGACCCGCACCCGGCCGACGCTCAAGGGCAGTGCCAGCAGGTCCTCTCGTGCCGCGTCCCAGAGGCCCGCAGCCTGGAAGCACAGCTCCACGAGCCGTGGCGCGAGGGTGAGCGGGGCATCGACGGGTGAACGGTCGTCGGGCAGGGACTCGGGCAGGAGGGCCGTCGATCCCTCGCCGTCGCGCCACGCCGACTCCACCACCTGGTAGGCCGGTCCATGGAAGTAGAACCGGTAGACGTCCTCCGACGCGACCACCGGGTCGTGCTGGGCTCGGTCGAGCGTGCTGCGCTCCTCATCGACCGGGGCTGCGGTGAGGCGCACCCGGCCGGTGAAGTGCGTCGTGCGCACCGGCGCGTCCGACCCGGGCAGCTGACGCTCCGCGGTGAGGGTGCAGTGGGCGATCAGGTCGTCACCGCCCGCGGGGTCTAGCCCCGTCACAGCCGAGACGGTGAGGGTCCGCGGCTCGTCGCGGTAGAACTTCACCGGGGCGAGGAAGTCGACGTCCTCGACGCCGCCGACCCGGTAGCCGACTGGAGCGACCAGCGCGGCGACCTCCGCGAAGGCCTCCATCCCCATGACCCCGGGGAGGACTGGCGTGCCGTCGATCCGGTGGTCGTGCAGGAAGCCCTGTTCCGCCGGATCGAGAGTCACCCGGGACAGGACGCCCTGGTGGACGGAGACGGCGATGTCGTCGACCATGGGGCCGAACGGGTGCTGCTGGCGGACCGCGTCGGCATCGACGCCGCCGCAGTCGTGGTACTCGGCGGCCATCATCCCGAGCGCGCCCGCGACGACCACCTCGCCGGAGTACGCCGAGGAGGTGAGCTCGCGCCGGATCCAGGCGACGCCCGCTTCCGGCGGGAGCATCTGCACCCCGGCCATCTCCATGATCTTGGGGATCGACCCCCGAGTGGCCATGCCGATCCCGCCCCATGCCGTCCAGTCCAGGGCCAGGCCCCGGGTCTCGGGACGGCTGGCCCGCATCAAGGAGACGACCTTGCACAGCAGGTCGTTCGCCGCGGCATAGTCGGTCTGGCCGCTGTTTCCGAACCGGGCCGCGACCGACGAGAACGCGACGACAGCGCCGACGTCCATCCCCTTCGCGGCCTGCCAGACGTTGAACCACCCGGTCGTCTTCACGTCGAAGACGAGGTCAAACTCCCGTGGCTCCTTCTCCGGCAGGTTCCGGCTGATCTCCACGCCGGCTGCGTGGAGCAGCACGTCGAGGCGCCCGCTGCGCTCGCGCACCCGGTCCATCACCGAGCCGACAGCGGCGGCGTCGGTGAGGTCGACCGGGTGGTAGTAGGCTGTGCCGCCGGCTGCCTCGACGGCCTCGACGCAGGTGAGGGCCGCCTCGAGGCGCTCGATGCGCGACACCTCGCGGTCGATGGTCACCGGGGTCGGCTTGTCCCCGCGCTCCTTCATCCGGGCTGCGAGGGTGCCCTTGAGCGAGGCCCGGTCCGAGCGGAAGGCCACGATGTCCGGGTCGGATGGGTCCGGTGCGGGCGTGAGGTCGAGCAGGTGGAACACCCCGCCCGAGGCGGCGGCGAGGTCGGCAGTGATCGCGGAGACGATGCTGCCCGCGGCTCCGGTGACGAGCACGACGGAGTCCGACGTCAGCGCCATCCCGCCCGTGCCGTCCATGCCGTCGGTGGTCCCGTCTTCACCTCGCGCCGGGAACGGCTGCTCCAGCAGGGCGATGCCGAAGCGTCGCCCGTCGACCCGGCCGATCTCGACGCACCCGGGGTCGCGCAGGGTCTCCTCGA
>JANNHX010000374.1:0-1949 GCA_031404615.1 Chloroflexota bacterium | reverse complement strand
ACACCGGCCCGACGACGCTCATTGGAGATCTGGGGCCTGTCCCCAGGCACTTCGATCCCGGGCCTGACGAGCATGACCATCACCGGAGGGGTCGAGCAGACCAAGACGACCCCGCCGAGCGGGCGCGCCGCGGCGCCCGCGGGCACGCCGTCGCGGTCGAGCGCTATGGCTGGCCCGCGCTCGCCCAGCGCCTCGCCGACGTGCTCGACGCGGCCGTCGCCGGCGCGCCGGGGACATGCCGTTAGCCAGCCAGCGTCCTGTCTCCGCACGAACCTGAGGAGAGATGATGATCCGCGAGTTCCGAGAGTTCCTCACGAAGACGAACGCCCTCGCCCTGGCCATCGGCGTCATCATCGGTGCCGCCCTCGGGTCGGTCGTCAACTCGCTCGTCAACGACATCATCATGCCGCCCATCGGCTGGGTCCTCGGCGGGGTCGACTTCTCGCAGCTGACGATCCCCCTGGGCACGACGACCGACGCGACGGGCGTCCTCACCGAGGTCGCGATCCGCTACGGGGTCTTCATCAACTCGCTCATCACGTTCGTCATCGTGGCCTTGATCGTGTTCATCATCACCCGCTTGTTCATCAAGGAGGTCGAGGCGGTGCCCGTCAAGGGGTGCCCCTTCTGCAGGACGGACAACGTGGTCGACGCAACGAAGTGCAAGGCCTGCGCCAGCGAGATCTGACCTGCGATCCCCGCCCACAACGCGGCACCACGGCCGCGCGCCCTATGATCCGTGGCGCCACCGTGCCGGCTCGTCGGCGATCGTGCACGTCGGCCTGAAGCAGGCGAGTGTGCAGGTGGCCAACGAATCGTCGTCGCGCGCATCGACGGACGACCGCGCCCTCGCGCCCCTCCCGCTGCGCATCGCCCTGGCGATCGCGGCGTGCAGCTCCGTGTTCCCGCTCCTGGCGTGGGTGGCGGGCGTCGCGTCGTTCAGGACCGTCACCCTCGTGGTGGCGCTTCCCATGCTGCTCGGCCTGGTGGGCGTCACCGCCTGGATGGACCGCACCGGTCGATGGCCGGACACGAGGGCCGCGATCCTGGCCGGCGCGCTCGGCGGGGCGCTCGGCACCCTGGCCTACGACCTCGTCCGCGTCCCGTTTGTCTATCTGCTGGGCCTCCAGCTGCTCGCCCCGATCGATTCGTACGGGGTGCTGCTGACAGGCGCCGCCACGTCGTCCGGGCTGACGACGTACGCGGGCTGGATGTACCACGTCACGAACGGCATCGGCTTCGGCGTGGCCTACGCGGTGATCGCGTCGCGGCGGAGCTGGCGCTGGGGGATCGCATGGGGCCTGTTCCTCGAGTCGGTGGCCGTGTTCAGCCCATTCGCAGCCCGGTACGGTCTCATAGCCGACGGGACCATCGCCTGGCTGCCGATCGCGCTCGCCTACGGGGCCCACATTCCGTACGGCGCCATCGTGGGGGTGTTCGGGCAGCGCGCGCCGGACGTCGCCTCCCAGGCCCGCGCCTGGGTTCGCGCCCCGGTCCTGGCCACCATCGCCGCGATCGCGGTCGTGATCGCCGTGTTCACGCGGCCGCTGGTGCCGGACGCCGACTGGGATCGCGGGACGGCGGTTGCCGACGGGCCGAGCGCGATCATCCTCGGTGGCAGCTTCGTGCCCGCGTGGCTCCGGGTGCCCGTTGGCGGTTGCGCGACGCTCGAGAACGGCGACGCCACCCCGGTGACGCTGTCCACGGGCGCGTCGATCGAACCGGGGACGACCATGACGGTCTGCGGTGCCCGACCCGGAGCCATGCGCGTTCGAGTCAACGACGTGCCCTTCGCCGGCGGCTGGCTCCTGGTGGACCCGATGCTCCCCTGAGGTTCGGGCTACTTCGGCGGCGGCGTGTCACCGGGGTTCCAGTCGGGCGGGTAGTCGGGCGGCGGCGGCGGCGTGTCTCCCGGGTTCATCTCACGAGCACACTACTGAACACCAGTC
>JANNHX010000373.1:0-5023 GCA_031404615.1 Chloroflexota bacterium | reverse complement strand
CGGCGCTCGGCATCGCGAACACGCTCTCGATGGACACCTGGGAGCGGGTCCGGGAGCTGGGCATGCTCCGGGCCGTCGGCATGAGCCGCCGCCAGGTCTGGCGGAGCGTCCTCGTCGAGGCCGGGATCCTCGGGCTGATCGGCTCGCTCGTGGGCATCGTTGCGGGTCTGCTGGTGGGCGTGGTGCTCGTCGCGACCGCGGGCGGCGCGAGCGACGCCGGGATCCGCCTGCCGTGGCCCGCGATGGGCGCCTCGCTGCTCATCGGCGTCTCCCTGTCGATGCTGGCCGCCGCACAGCCGGCCCGGATCGCCGGCCGCCGGTCGATCGTCTCTGCCGTCCGGGGCGAGTAACCCCGGATCCACCGGTCGAGTGCCGCGGACCGGGCCGTCCGGCGCTGGCCCCTTCGCGGGGCGATTGATAGACTTTGCCAAACGCCGGTGCTCGTCGTCGGCCACCAGGGGAGCCCATGACCCACGCGATCCCGTCCTTGACGCGGGTGCCCGTCACCGAGAAGGGCCTGACGATCGCGGACTTCCTCGTCCCTGTTCGTGTCGGGGAGCGCACGTCACCGCGGCTCCGCGATGTCGGCCTCGTGCTCGCCGGGGCGCTGCTGATCTTCCTGTCCGCCAGGATCTCGCTCGCGCTGCCGGGCAACCCCGTGCCGATCACGATGCAGACCTTCGGCGTCCTCGTCGTCGGCGGGGCGCTCGGCCTGCGGCGCGGCGGCCTCGCTGCTTTCCTCTACCTCGCGGTCGGGATGGTGGGCATCCCGTTCTTCGCCGAGGGCAGGGGCGGCTACACCGTGATTCTCGGCGCCACCGGCGGCTACCTCGTCGGGTTCGTGCTCGCGGCGGCCCTCGTCGGCCGGCTGGCGGAGCTCGGCTGGGACCGGCGCATCGGCGGCGCGATCGGCGCCACCTTCCTGGGCACCGTCGTCATCTACGCGGTCGGCGTCCCGTGGCTCGCCGTCGTCACCGGCATGGGCCCGGTCGAGGCGATCACCAAGGGCCTGCTGCCGTTCGTCGTCATCGACGCGATCAAGCTGTTCGCGGCCGCGGTCGTGTTTCCCTCGGCATGGTGGGTCGTCGGCCGGCGGCCCAGCGACCGCTGACGCCCGGTCCCCGATCCGGGGCTACCCGGGCCGTCCGCGAGCCGGTGGTCCCCGCCCTCGTCGTCCTGCTCGGTCTCGCGGCGGTCCTCGGCGCCTGCGCGCCGGCCGGTCCATCGCCCACGCCGTCCCCTCCGGACCTCCCGGCCGGGCTCGACCCGGGCCGCGCCATCGTGATCGTGGAGGAGCTCGGCGGCCCCACGTCCATCATGGACACGTTCGACCCGCGCTCCATCACGCTCTACGCAGACGGGACCATGATCGCCTCGGATCCGGCGCGGAACCTCATGCTGTCAACGGTCTCGACGACGCTGGCCCCCGCCGCGCTTGACGAGGCCTGGGCGACCGTCGTCGGGAGCGGCCTCGCCACGAACCGGCTGCTCGAACTGCCCGGGCTCGCCGATGCCGGCACGACCCAGGTCACCGTGGACGACGGCACCGCGGTCACGCACCTGCAGGTCTACGCCCTGGGGCTGGGACCCGTCGAGGGCCAGCCCACCTTCCCGCCGGACGAGGTCGCGCTGCGGGCGAACACGGGGCGGGCGATCGGGCTGCTGCGCGGTCTGGCCGGTCGCGAGCCGTACGCGCCGCCCGCCCTGCTCCTGTGGTCGGGCGTCTACGAGGAGGCGCCGTCGGGGATGCAGCCGAGGCTCGCGGCATGGACGGCGCCGGTGGACCTCGCGACGGCCGGCGTGCCGACGCCGGACAAGCCGATCTACCCGCGCTGCGTCCGTCTCGAGGGCGACGCCGCCGCCGCGGTTGCGGCGCTCGTGGGCACCCTGGCCCCGGAGACGATCGTGGAGCAGGCAGGGTTCCGGTACACGATCGCGGTGCGGCCGATCTACCCCGACGAGGGCGCCCGGGTCACCTGCGCGGGCTCGTAGCTCAGACGCAGCCGGCGAGCGCGGCCTCGAGCCCGACTGTCCCGGCGATCTGCGGCAGCGCGACGAGCGGCGACGGCGCCTTGTCGCGCGGCCCGAGCTCCAGCGCGAACCACTCCACGCCGTGCCACTTCCCGAACTTCCAGCCGATCCCCTCGAATTCGCCGACCCGCTGGAAGCCCAGGGCCTGGTGCAGCCCGATGGAGCCAGGGTTCGGCGGCGTGATCCCCGCCACGGCAAGGTGGGCGCCCTGGAGCCGCAGGATCGCGACCACCGCGCTCAGGGCGATGCGGCCGAGGCCCGCCCCGGTGAAGTCGCGGTCGACATAGACGGTCGTCTCGACCGTCCAGTCGTAGGCCGCCCTGTCGCGGTGGCGCGTGCCGTACGCGTAGGCGCGCACCTCGCCGTCGGCCTCCACCACGACCCACGGCGTCCGCTCGATCGTGCGCGCGATCCGGGCGGCCATCTCGGCGGCGTCCGGCGGCGCCACCTCGAACGAGATGGCCGTGTCCGTCACGTATGGCGCGTAGATCGCGGCGCAGGCGTCCCCGTCACCGGGGGTGGCGAGGCGGGCGCGGGGTCTGCCGTCGGGCGCGGGCATGGGGCGTCCTCAGTACAGGGTCGGGAAGCGCGAGCGCCAGCCGGAAGCGAGGTCCCGCGATGTCGCGGCGTCCAGGGCGTCGAGCAGCGTGCGGGTGTGGACAAGCTCCCAGCGGTGGTCGGCGAGGTAGCGCCGGAGGGTCTTGAAGAAGGCGCTCGTGCCCATCCGCTGGCGCGTGTTGTCGAGCAGGTTGCCGCCCTGGATGTAGATCCGTTCGTAGTAGCACGCCGAGGAGTACGCGTAGATCGTCCTGTCGAGCGTCCCGGTGGCGCAGCGCGAGGCGCGCCGGGTGCCGGTGAGGTACCGCGCGACCATGTCCGTGATCGCCTCGTCGGCGAACGGCTCGCGCGCCTGGTCGTTGCCCACGAGGCCGTAGAACCACTGGTGCGCGACCTCGTGCATCAACAGGTACCGCAGGTTGCCGGGCGCCACGCCGGCCGGGATCCACACGACGCCGGGCCCCTCCATGCCGAGGCCGCCCGCGGACTGGACGATCCGGAGCACTGGCCAGGGGTACGGTCCCAGCTTCGCCTCGAGCCTGGCGACGGCGTTGACGGCCGCCGCGAGGATCGACGCCGACGGCTGGCCGGGCCGGGTGTAGACGCGGACCGACGTGTCGCCGACCTCCCGGCGCGCCACCCGGTAGTCCGCCGCGGCGTTGACGACCACGTCGCGCACGTTCAGCAGGGTCCAGGCCGTGGTGAGGCCGTCGGCCGAGACGGACGTCCGGGACCCGTTGACGACGACCCTGGTGCGCACGTCCGTGCGCAGGCGCAGCGTGACCCGCGGGCTGACGGGGGTCACGAACGGGTCGCCGAAGTTGGGCCGGGAGAACGCGGTCGTACGGCTGATCCAGGGCACCCAGCGGTACATGTCGACGATGCCGTTCGCGCGAGTGAACAGCCAGCTGTCGCCGCCGGTCTTCGAGCGGAGCGTGGCGCGGAACGGGACGACGAGGATGACCGTCGCGCCGTCGGGCAGCACGCCGCCGAGCGGGACCGTGATCGTCTGGCCGCTGCGGGTCGGCGCGACCGCCGTCCCGTCGACGGTGACCGTGCCGAGCACGAGGCCGCCCAGCGCGCCCATCGTGGTGTTCAGCCTGACGAGGTCGACGCCGGCACCCGAGTCGTTGCGTGCGGTGATGCTGGCCGTGCCGCGGAGCACCCGCGCGCTCACGGCGAGCCGCGCGGTGACGTCGTAGGTCGCGGTCATCCGCATCGAGCTGCGGCTCACGGCCCCCCGGGACGATGGCGGTGGCTGCCGTCCTGGCCGCGAGGTCCGGGGTCCCGCGGACCGGCTCGGTGGCGGGCAGGACGGGCTCCCCGCCGGCGAGCTCCGCGGCGGCCGCGAGCGCCTCGCGGGGGATCGCGCCGAGTGCGGCCGACGGCGCGAGGGCGACCACGAGGGCGGCCCCGATGAGGACGGGGAAGGCCCAGGCGAGGAGGCGGCGGGCGGCGGGCGGATGTTGCCTGCATGGCGCGAAGGGTACTCCGCCCGTGTGGATCCTTCGCCCAGCACCAGTCAGCGGGAGCAGGTTCGGGACCGGACCCCTCCCCGGGGGCCACGGGTCACGATCCGGATGGCCCGGGCCGAGGCGCCCCTGTCCTCACGGGCGTTGGCCCCCCGTATTCGGGGCCCAAGGGCCCTCCCGGTTGTCAACCGCCGCAACGACGATCCCTGCACGTACAGGGAGAGGCCATGAGCGACCAGCGAGTGCTCGTCGCGTTCGCGAATCAGGCGGGCTCGACCGCGGGGATCGCGGACGAGATCGCCGCGGTGCTCAGCCGCGCCGGCCTGGACGTCGAGTGCCGCCTCGCGGGCGACGTCGCGGACATCACCCCGTACCGTGCCGTGATCCTCGGCAGCGGCGTCTTCGTGCCCCGCCGGCGCTCGGACGGCGGCGGCTTCCTCGCCCGCCATGAGACCGCCCTCGCCGCGCGGCCCATCTGGCTGTTCTGCGTCGGGCCGATCGGGGGCGGGCGCTGCTCGGCCGACGCGTCGGGCTCCATGGACGATGGCTGCAACGTGAGCACCGTGGCGAAGGCGGCCGGCGCGCGAGGGTCGGCCATGTTCGGGTCGATCGTCATGCCGGAGGGGTCGGACCCTGTGGACCGCCTCGGGACCGTCGACCACCATCGCGTCCGGGCCTGGGCCGCGGAGATTGCCGCGGACCTCATCGCCGAGGGTCGCCGAGTGGCCGTCGCGCCGCGTCAGCCGCGTCGCTCCATCCACCGCTGCGGGCCCCTCCCCGCGGCTCGCTAGCGCTCTTCGCTGCGAATTCCCGGGCGCCGGTGGAGTTGCCCCGGTTTCGTGGACGGTGGTGCGTCACACGGCCTTGGCGGCCGGACTTGAACGATAGCGCTCCTCGAACTGCTCAGGACTGAGGTTGCCGAGGCTGCTGTGGCGACGGATCCGGTTGTAGAACACCTCGAT
>JANNHX010000372.1:0-9253 GCA_031404615.1 Chloroflexota bacterium | reverse complement strand
GCTCAGCGGCGGCTTCGGGCTCAGCGGCGGCTTCGGGCTCAGCGGCGGCTTCGGGGCTCAGCGGCGGCTTCGGGCTCAGCGGCGGCTTCGGGCTCACCCGGCACGCCGGCCTCCGGCTCGAAGGGCGCGGGCTCGGACTGGTGACCCGCCGCGTCACCGGCATCGGGCTCAGGCTCAGGCTCGGCCTCAGGCTCAGGCTCAGGCTCAGACGCGCCCTCGGCCTCGGGCGCGGCCGCCTCGACGGCGCCCTCGTCCGGCTCCACCGCCCCATCCACCGCGGCTCCCGTCTCGGGCTCGACAACCGGCTGGTCCGTGGGATCGACGCGGAACGGTTCCATCGGAGACCTCCTGCGTCCGGCCTGACGGCGGTCCGTCCGGGGCCGGTGCCTGCGAATGAGGGGATGGGCGCGGGTGGCGGGGGCTGGCCTGGCGTGATTGGCGGCGCGCGGGGATCAGGTTGGCGCGATCACGGCCGGGGTCGCCACCATGCCCACCACCAGGCCGGCGACGACGACGAGCGCCACGATGATCATCATCATGCGCGCCCAGCGGGCTCCGGGCATGCCGAACCTCCTAGCGGTAGTTCTCGAACTGGAGCGGGACGGCCTCGTCCAGCTCGCGGAGCCGGACGATGACCTTCTGAAGCTCGTCCCTGGACTTGCCGGCCACCCGGATGGCGTCGCCCTGGATCCGCGGCTGGACCTTGGGGAACTCCTCGCGGATCTGCTTGACGAGCTTGCGCGCGAGGTCCTCGGGGAGCCCGCGGCGCAGCGTGATCTCCTGGCGCACCTTGTTGCCGCCCGCGGGCAGGACCTCGCCCCAGTCGAAGATCTTGAGCGACAGGCTTCGCCGGATGGCCTTGGACTCGACCAGGTCCCGGATCGCCCGCGCACGCATGTCGCTGTCTGTCACCAGGACCAGCCTCTCCTTCTCCTGCGAGAGGTCGACGTGGGCGCCCTTGAAGTCGTAGCGCTGCTGGACCTCCCGCCGGACCTGGTCCAGGGCGTTCCGGAGCTCCTGCTCGTCGAAGTCTGAGACGACGTCGAACGAGATGTCGCCCGCCATCAGCGCTCCTTCCTACCCGGCGAGGTGCTCGCGGGTGACTGTCCAGTGCTTCAGGCGCACGATGCGCCCGTCCTCCCCGATCTCGGCCGTGAGGAAGCCGGCCTGCCGGACCTTCGCCTCGTCGGGGCGCCGCTTCCAGCTTGCGTGCCAGGCGGCGAGGACCGCGTCGCCCGACACCCAGTGCCGCTCGATCGCCAGGTCGAAGGACCGCTCGGCCTCCGCCGCGTCGCTCAAGTATGCCCGCAGGTCGTTGTGCCCGGCCAGCGCTGGCGCAAACGGGTCGACGACGACCTCGGCGTGCTCCGCGAAGAGCGCCGTGTACGCGTCGCCGTCATAGGCCCGCCGGGCACGCACCAGGGCGTCGAGCAGGTCGTGGCCCCGGGCGTACGTGATGGTCATCGCGCCTCCAGGCGTTCAAGGAGCAGCTCGCCGATACGGTACGACCGGCCGCCGCCCATGACGAGCACGGCGTCCCCGTCGCGCACCTGCGTCGCAAGCCAGGCCGCGGTCTCCTCGACCGTCCCGGGCGCCGCCGCGGTGATCGCCGGGTTGCGCCTCGCGACGGCCTCCGCGAGGCCCGCCGCCGACGCGATGGTCGTGTCCGGGTCGCGGCCGGCCCAGATCCGGGCGATCGCGACGGCGTCCGCGGCCGCGAGGGCCTCGGCGAACGCGTCAAGCAGCGCCGCGGTCCGATGGTAGGTCAGGGGCTCATACACGGCCCAGACTCGGCGTCCGGGCTCGCGCTGGCGGACGGCGGTCAGGGTCTCGCGGATCGCCGTCGGGTGATGGCCGTAGTCGTCGTAGACAACGACGCCCCGCGCCTCGCCCTTGCGCTCCAGGCGGCGCCCGACGCCGGGGAAGGTCGCCAGACCTCCCAGGACCGACTCGGCGGTGAGCCCGCCCGCGAGCGCCGCCCCCGCCACACCGAGGGCGTTCGCGGCGTTGTGACGCCCTGCGGTCGGCAGGCGGACGGTGCGCGGCGCGCGTGGTGCGCCGCTGTCAAGGCCCAGGACCTCGAGGACGGTGGCGTCTGGCTCGGCGCCGCTGATGCGGCCCACGAGCGACGTCGCCGGGCCGGCCGCCGTCGCGTAGCGGGTCTCGATCTCGACGGCCGTCGCCTCGGCAGCGGCGGTCGTGGTGGTCGCCCCGCTCGTCGGGAGCACCGCCGTGCCCAGGATCCGTCCCGGCCAGTCCCGCAGGCGCAGGACCAGCTCGGCCACCCCGGCGTCCGCCACGTTTGCGACCAGGAGGAGGCCATCGCCCGGCGCACGGCCCTCGCCGGCTCGGCGGCTCCAGGCCTCGAACGCCGCGATCACGGCATCGCCGTCGGCGAAGACGTCCGGGTGGTCCCACTCGGCGGACGTGAGGACGATGACATCGGGGCGGTACGGGTCGAAGTTGCCCGCGTACTCGTCCGCCTCCACGACAAACGGCCTGCCGCTCCCTCGCCGGGCGGTCGCCGGCAGGCCGATGCCCGTCTCGTCCGCGGGCAGGAGCGCGCCCACGAAGGCGCCCGGGTCCGCCCCCCCGCGGGTGAGCACGTGCACGAGCCAGCCCGACGTCGTGCTCTTGCCGTGGGTGCCTGCCACCGCCATCAGCTGGCGCCCGAAGGCCGCGTCGGCGACGACCTGCTGCCACGGCTCGAGCGGGACGCCTGCCGCGCGGGCCGCCACGAGCTCCGCGTTATCGGGGTCGATCGCTGTGAGGGCCTTCGTGACCGCGAGCCGCTCTGGCAGCCGGGGACCCGAAAGGTGCGAGGCGTCATGCGCCCCGGCCACGATGACACCCGCGGCATCGAGCGCCGGCGTGTACTGCGAGGGACCGCCCGGGTCACACCCGTCGACGTCCGCCCCGGCCCAGGCCGCGAGCAGCGCCGCGGCCGAGGCCCCCGCCCCCTGCGCCCCGACGACATGGATCCGCTCGCCCGGCCGGATGGGCCGCGCCGCGCGGGCGGCCGCGAGCCCCGCCCCGATCTCTGCCGCCCCGCGCACGCTCACGCCGCACCCCCGCGCTCCGCATGCGCCAGCAGCAGCTCGAGGGCCGCCTCCGCGGACAGCCGCTTGTTCTCGCTCCGGTCACCCGTCCACAGGCAGCGACGCACCTCGGCCGGGCCGTACCCCGCAACCGCGACGTACACGAGCCCCACGGGCTTCTCCGCCGACCCGCCGTCCGGGCCGGCCACGCCGGTGACGCCGATGCCCAGGTCCGCGCCGAGACGGGCACGCACACCCTGGGCCATCGCCAAAGCGACCTGCGCGGACACGGCGCCGTGGGCCGCCAGCACGTCGGCCGGGACGCCGAGCTCCGCGCGCTTCACGTCGTCCGCGTAGGCCACGATCCCGCCACGCACGTAGCGCGATGAGCCGGGGACCTCGGTGAGCAGGTGCGCGACGAGGCCGCCCGTACAGGACTCCGCGGTGGCGACGCTGAGACCGCGCGCGACAAGGGCCGCACCGAGGCGCCCGGCGAGGTCGACCAGGGGGTCCCCCACCGCTAGCTCCGGCTGGTCTTGACCGGCGGGTCGGGCGGCGCGAAGAGCCAGGTCTCGGGGTTGCCCTTGTTGGACAGGCGTCCAAGGTCCTCGCCGTTGAGCGTGAAGTACGTCGCGCTGGACTTGCCGGTGCGGACCTCGACGGACTGCTTGGCCGTGAACGTCAGCACCTTGCCCGGGCTGTAGACCGTGCCTCCCGCGCCCGTGGCCTTGGAGACCTTGCCGTCCACCCAGACCTTGAGCCAGGCCGTGGAGCCCTTGATGGTGACGACGAGATTGACGCCCTTGTAGACGATCGAGACGTTGCGCGTCAGCGTGGTCGCCTTGCCCTCCGCGGACGTCGCGGTGACCACGATCTGCCACTTGCCCTCGGAGAGGTCCAGCGGCGTGTCGAAGCGGCCGTCCGCACCGGGCACGACGGTGAACGGCCCGACGGTCGGCCCATCGGCCACCGGCCCGGCGGATGCCGATGGCGCGGGCGACGCGGGCGCCACCGAGGCGGGCGGGGCCGGCGTGATGGGCGTGCCGTCGACGTTGGCGGTCTGGACCGCCTTGATCGCGACATCCCTGGCGTTCGAGGTGGTGCCGCGGACCGGGATGGCGCCGTTCTCGAACTGCGCTCCTTCCGCCGGCGAGTCGATATTGAGCGTTGGCGCCTCGATGACCAGGAACGGAACCGTGATGAAGACCTGTTGCGTCATCTCCGAGGACTTGCCCGTCTCGGGGTCCAGGGCGGCGATGTCGAACTGGTTGCGCCCGCGGCGGAGCTCGACGTCGGCGGACCAGCGGCCCGTGTCGTCGGCCGTGACGCGGTACGGCTGCTCGCGTCCCGCCGCGGTCACGATGACCGTCGCCCCCGGGATCGTCGTGCCCCGGAACGTGTAGTTGGTGGTGTCCTCTGCCACGTCGATGACAGCCTCGGCCGGGTTCGTCACCGCGAGCGTCGGCGGCTTCGCGAAGCGGACCAGCTGGACGCCCATGTAGACGGCGAAGGCCGCGATCACGACCGTGAGCAGCGCCGCGACGACGATGACCGGCGAGAACGTCAGGCCCTGCCGGGGCGCCGCCAGGGGCTTGGGCACCGACAGCACGGGCTCGGCGGACACCTGGGCGTCACCGCGCTCGCGCTTCCACTGGCGGATGACGTCCTCGGGGTCGAGCCCGAGGTACAGCGCGTAGTTGCGCAGGAAGCCCTTGGTGTAGACGGCTCCCGGGAGCTCGCCGTACTCGCCGTGCTCCAGGGCGGCCAGGTAGCGGGACCGGATCTTGGTGTCGCGCTCGGCGCGGTAGAGGTCCACGCCCTTGCGCTCGCGGGCGGCCAGGAGGCGCTCCGGCAACGACGGCCCGGCCTCGGCCGCGTAGGCGCGATCGGCGTCCCGCTCAGCAGCGCGCGCCCTCCGCAGCCCGTCTCGCGTCGTCATGCCTCGCCCTCGTGGTCCGGGGCCGCGCCCCTCATGCCGCGCCCCCCGCAAGGACGGCGCGGACCGCGATCGTACCCCCGAATCAGCGAGACCGCCTTCGGGAAAGGTGCGTATCGGGGGCCTGCAAGGTCACTCGTCATCGGGCTCGTTGTAGCCGCCGTCGTCGTCACGGGTGAGCACGGCGCGGGCATTCGAGCCGTCGAAGGCGCCGATGTAGCCGCGTGCCTCGAGCTGGTCGATCATCCGCGCGGCACGGGCATAGCCCACCTTGAGGCGCCGCTGCAGGAGCGATGCCGACGCCCGGTCGTACTCGCGGATCACCGCGACGGCGTCCATCAGCAGGCGGTCCGCCTCGTCGTCCGCGAGCTCCTCCACGTTGCCCACCGCCTGCCCGGTGAGCGACGTGATCGAGGTGTCGTACTTGGGATCCTCGACCTGGTTGCACCAGTGCGAGACGACGGCGGCGATCTCCCGGTCGGAGACGAAGACGCCCTGGTGGCGGATGGGCCGCGGCAGGTCGCTCGGCTGGTAGAGCATGTCGCCGCGGCCGATCAGGTCCTCGGCGCCTGGCGAGTCCAGGATGGTCCGGCTGTCGATCTGGCTCGCCATCGCGAAGGCGATCCGGCTGGGGAAGTTCGCCTTGATCAGGCCCGTGACCACGTTGACCGACGGGCGCTGGGTCGCGAGGACCATGTGGATGCCGGTCGCGCGGGCCTTCTGGGCGAGGCGCACGATCGGGTCCTCGACGTTCTTGCCCTCGCGCATCATCAGGTCGGCGAGCTCGTCGATGACGATCACGATGTACGGCAGGCGCCGGCGCTCCGCGACCCGCGGGCTCTCGTTGTAGGCACGGATGTTGCGGGCGGAGACGGCGGCGAACCTCTTGTAGCGTCGCTCCATCTCCAGCACGGCCCAGTTGAGCGCGGCCTTGGCCTTCTCGGGCTCCGTGATGACGGGCACGAGGAGGTGCGGCAGCTTCTCGCCCTCGCTGTAGGAGGCCAGCTCCACGCGCTTGAGGTCCATCAGGATCATCCTGACCTCGGTCGGGCTCGCATTGCACAGCAGGCTGGTGATGAGCGCGTTGACCATGACGCTCTTGCCGGAGCCCGTCGCACCCGCGATGAGCAGGTGGGGCATCTTGGCGAGATCCACGGCCCGCGCCGTACCGGCCACATCCCGCCCGAGCGCGAAGGTCAGGCGCGAGATCCCGCCGCCCCGCAGGTCAACCTCGTCCAGGATTCGTCGCAGGGCGACGATGTTGAACTCCTGGTTCGGGATCTCGATGCCCACGGCGGACTTGCCGGGGATCGGAGCCTCGATGCGGATGCTCCGGGCGGCGAGGGCCATCGCGAGGTCGTCCGAGAGCGCCTCGATGCGGCTGAGCTTGATGTGCGCCGCCGGCTGCACCTCGTACTGGGTCACGACCGGCCCGGCGTTGCGACCGATGATCGTCGACTCGATCCCGAAGCTGGCGAGCTTCTCCCTGATCTTGGCCTCGACACGGTCGTGGACGATCGATGCGTCCGCAGGCTGGGCGGGCGGGTCGCCCAGGTCGAGCAGCTCGAGCGGCGGCAGGACGAACGGCTTGTCGTCGACGGTGATGGCGGCGCGTGAGGCATCCAGGGGCTCGTCGCTCGGGTGGCCCATCGGCTCCGGCACGAGCTCGGCCGGGGCGTCGAGCGCACCGGCGGCCGCGGCGTCCATGCCGTCGGGCGAGCCGGCGACCGCGCCGTCGCCGGTCGTGAGGCCGCTGGATCCGTTCGTGCCTGGGGTGCGTGCCGGGGCGAAGGTCGCCGACATCGGTCCGACCGGCCCGCCGAGGGTCGTGGCCTCGGGGTCCTGTCCGAAGGCGCCGGTCTGGCCGGGCGCCTCCGTGCCGGGGATCCGGACGGCGCGCCCGCGGCGACCCGTCTCCGCGCCGGCGGCCGGCGCCCCGACGGCTGGAGCCGCACCGGCAGCGGTCCGACCGGCCGGGACCGTGGCGGCCTCGTGGCTGCGCGCGGTGCGGTCCGCGAGCGTGGAGCCCGCGGCCTTCGCAAGGCCCGTCGCCGGCGCGAGGATCGAGCGGAGCGGCTTGTCGAACGCGATCAACAGCCCGGCCACGAACAGCACGAGCAGGATCACGAAGGCGCCGGGGGCGGTGAGCAGGGGCTCGAGCAGGGCGACCAGGAACCGCCCGATGCGGCCACCCTCAAGGATCTCGCTGCCGCGGAACGGGTTGGGCAGGGCGACGAGCTGGATCAGCCCCAGGAACCCGATGTAGGCCATCGCGATCCCCAGGAGGGTCCGGCCCCACGGCGCGCCAGGCTCCTTGCCGGGTCCCCACTCCACGTACCAGCCCGAGAGCAGCAGCACGAACGGCAGGGCCCAGCGACCCGTCCCGAAGAACGGGCCGGACAGGCTGCTCCACCAGTCGGTGAGGGCCCCCTGGCCAGGCAGCAGCAGCGCGATCAGCGTCACGGCGCCAAGGCCCAGCAGGAAGATGCCAACCAGCGACCGCACGACGGCCGGCGAAAGGCCCAGCGAGAGCCTCGGGAGCGGCAGGGCGCCACCACCCGTGGATGCGCGCGACCGGCGTCTGGGCGCCGTCGTCCGAGGCGTGCGCCGGGCAGGGGTGGACCGCGGCGTGGACCGCCGCTGCTTCGCCATCCGCTAGACCTCGACGACCACCGGGAAGACCATCGGCCGCCGCTTGGTCTGCTCGTAGAGGAAGCGGCTGACGCCGTCCTTGATCTGGCTCTTGAGCAGGGCGACCTCGGAGATCCTGTCGCCGGGAGCCTCGACCGCGAGGCGGATCCGGCGGATCGCCTCCTCGAACATGGGGTCGTTCTCGTTCCCGCCCACGAAGCCGCGGGTGATGATCTCGGGGCGGCCCACGATCTTGTTGGTCTGCTTGTCGATCTGGACGACGATCATGAAGATGCCGTCATTCGCGAGGGCGCGCCGGTCGCGCAGGACGATGTCACCCACGTCGCCCACGGACAGGCCGTCCACGTAGACGTAGCCCGCCGGGACCGGCTGGCCGCGGCGCGCCGTGCCGTCGTCGAAGATCTCGATCGGCGTGCCGTTCTCGATGATGAACACGTTCTCGGGCGAGACGCCGGTCTCGATCGCCAGTCGACCGTGCTGGACCTGCATCCGGAACTCGCCGTGCATCGGGATGAAGTGCTTGGGCTTGGTCAGCCCCAGCATCAGCTTCAGCTCCTCCTGGCTCGCGTGGCCGGAGACGTGGGCGCGCTTGATCGTGTGGTAGTAGACGTTCGCGCCGGCCTTGAACAGGTTGTCGATCGTGCGCGAGACGTACTCCTCGTTGCCTGGGATGGGGCTCGCGGAGACGATGACCGTGTCGCCGGGCTGAATCTCGACGAAGCGGTGGTCGCGGTTGGCCATCCGCGCGAGGCCGGCCATCGGCTCGCCCTGGGCGCCCGTCGTGGCGATCACGAGATTGGGCGGCGCGTCCTTGATCTTGTCCTTGGGGACGATGGACGACGGGTCGTACTTGAGGTAGCCGAGGTCCGTGGCGATGCGAAAGTTCTGCTCCATCGAGCGGCCGATGACGGCGGTCTTGCGCTTCATGTCGGCGGCGGCGTCAAGGACCTGCTGGAGGCGGGCGATGTTCGACGCGAAGGTGGCGACGATGACGCGGCCGTCGAGCGGCTCCATGATCTCGCGGAAGGCCTCGCCGACGATCCGCTCGGACGGGGTGTAGCCCGGGTTCTCCGCGCGCGTCGAGTCGGACAGGAGGCAGATCACGCCCTCCTCGCCGAGCCTCGCGAGGATGTGGAAGTCGGACAGCTTGCCGTCGACCGGGGTGTGGTCGAACTTGAAGTCGCCCGTGTGGACGACGGTGCCCACGGGCGTGCGCAGGGCGATGCCCATCGCGTCGGGGATCGAGTGGCCGATCCGGAACGGGACCGCAGTGAACGGCCCGATCTTCAGCTCGTCGCCGGGCTCCAGCTCGAGCAGCGGGTTGTTGTGGAGCTTGTGCTCCTTGATCTTGTTGCCCAGCAGGCCGCGGGCGAGCGTGCTGGCATAGACCGGCACGCCCGGGAACTCGGGCAGGACATAGGGAAGGCCACCGACGTGGTCCTCGTGAGCGTGCGTGATCAGGAACGCGCGGACCTTCTCGCGGTTGTCCTTGAGATAGGTGACGTCGGGGACGACAAGGTCGATGCCGAACATCTCCTCGTCGGGGAACATCAGCCCGCAGTCGGGGCCGCACGCTGATGCACCAGATACATGCGACGCCGCAACAGATCACGCGTCTCACGCAGGC
>JANNHX010000371.1:0-1651 GCA_031404615.1 Chloroflexota bacterium | reverse complement strand
CGAGGAAGTTCGTCGGGCAGGGCACACCGTGCACACTCCCGACCTCTATGACGGAAACACCTTCGGCACCCTTGACGAGGGCATTGCGAACGCCGAAAGAATGAATGTTTTTGGATTGGGAGGAGAAATACCACGTCGCATCCAGCGCGACGAGCCGGGTGTTTTGGACAGCCCGCATGCGTTTCTGCGCCGGGTGTCGACCCTGCCGCCATGGCACGCGTGGGAGCCACGGAGCGGGGTCACGTGCACGGCTCAGGCCCGATCCGTGCGTTTCCGAGGTCGAGCTCTGCGCGCCGGGTGGCGATTTGGCACCCACCTGTGCCAGGACCCGTGGCCCGCACCCACCCGTGGCCAGGACCCGTGGCCGGGACCCTGTGCCAGGACCCGTGGCCACGACCCGTGGCGTGTCGCGCGTGCGGGTCGTGACGTTCGGACGGCCCTGTTCGAGTCCATGAGAGCCCGGTGCTACCATCGCCCTCCCCGGTTCCCGCAGCGGACCGTGGGTTAGACGTGAGGAGCAGGGTGGCTCGAGCATCGCGGAAGCGCCGCGAGGATCAGACGGCAGAGACGGTGGGTCGCCGCAAGCAGCGGATCGGCCTCCGGCGCCTGCTGGGTCTGGCCGCGTTCCTGCCGATTGCCAGCCGGGCGCCGATGTACGGGCGCCTGTTCTGGGAGCTGGTCCGCGACGACCGGACGCCCGTCGGGCGGAAGGCGCTGCTGGCCGCGGCTCTCGGCTACGTCGTGCTCGGTCGCGACCTGGTCCCCGACGACCTCCCGGTCATCGGCGGCCTGGACGACCTGGTGGTCGTGGTCCTCGCGGTGGACGTGTTCCTGGACGGTGTCCCGGAGGACGTCCTCGACGAGAAGCTGGACGTGCTGGGCATCGACCCGCGCGCGTTCCGTGACGACGTCGCGCGAATCCGGCGCTTCACGCCGGGCTCGCTCAGGCGCATCATTCGCCGGGCGCCCGACATGGTGGCGCTGGCGGGCGACACGCTGCACAACAGCGGGCTCGGACCGAAGGTCCGGGCCTGGATCAGCAACTAGGAGGGTTCAATCGCGTGAAGGTGATCCTGACGAAGGACGTAGCGAAGCTCGGCAAGAGCGGCGAGATGAAGACGGTCGCGGACGGATACGCCCAGAACTTCCTCATCCCGCAGAAGTTCGCCGTGACCGCTTCGGGTGGCGCCTATCGCGCGTACCAGCACGACATTGCGAGCCGCGAGGAGAAGCGCCAGCGCGAGCGGGCGGATGCGGAGATCGCCGCGACCCGCATCGGCAGCACGACGCTGACCATGGGCGTGAAGGTGGGCGAGGGCGGCAAGCTCTACGGCTCCATCAACACCCAGGTGATGACCTCGGCCGAGACGGCATCGGGCAAATACCCGATCGAGACGGTGGAAATGATGGCCGCCATCTGCGTCGAGGCCGAGCAATCCGAATACAACAAGCTCGACGCCGATTTTTTGAATGTGCATCAACGACGCCTCGCACAAGATCTCCGACATCATCAGCGTGATCGACGGCATCGCCTTCCAGACCAACATCCTGGCTCTCAACGCGGCGGCTCGATGGTGGCCACGTCGAAGCCGAACTGTTTCGGCTCGATCGTGTATTCGGTGATGAAGTCGTGCTTGAGCTCGGCCACGTG
>JANNHX010000370.1:0-8359 GCA_031404615.1 Chloroflexota bacterium | reverse complement strand
ACCCAGTTCGTGGAGAATTCTCAGCCTTCACCGGCCAGCACCTTGAGTCCCGCGTCGAGAGCCGGGTCGTCGCCGGGCTTCGCTGGCTGCTCCTCGACGAGCACATCGGGCTCGATCCCCTTGTCGTGGATCCAGGTCTTGTCCGGGGTCAGCCACTTGGCGATGGTGAGGCGGAACCCGCCGCTGTCGCCCTCGAGCTGGGTCCACTGCTGGACCGTGCCCTTGCCGAAGGTCCTCGCGCCGACGAGGGTCGCGCGCTCGCGATCGTGCAGCGCGCCTGCGACGATCTCCGACGCCGAGGCGGACCCGCCATCCACGAGCAGGACCACCTCGATCGTCGGGTCGACCGCCGAGCCGCCGGGGCTTCGCGCGGGTCTCGATGAGCGAGCCGTCCGCGTCCTCCTGCCAGAAGATCGTCCCGTCCGCGAGGAACTGGCTCGCGATGTCGCGCGCCGCCGTCACGAACCCGCCGGGGTTCCCGCGCAGGTCCACGATCAGCTTCGTGCGGCCGGCCTTAACGTCTTCAGCGATGACCCGGTCGAACTCCTCGGCCGCGTGGTCGGAGAAGCCGGACAGCTTCACGTAGCCGACGGTCCCGTTGGCGAGGTCCTTCGACTCCACCTCGGGCGTGACGATGACCGCGCGCGTGACCTCGATGTCGCGGGTCGTGCCGCCGCGCTCGATCGTGAGCACGACGGTCGTGCCCTTCGCGCCGCGGACCCTGGAGCGGGCCTCCTCGAGCGTGAGCCCGTCGAGCGCCGCGCCGTCGATCTTCGTGACCACGTCGCCCGGGAGCAGGCCGGCCTTCTCGGCCGGGGCGTCCCTGATCGGGGCAACGATGACCATGTGGCAGTCGGGGCCCAGCTCGGCGCAGCCGCTCGTCGCTCCCTTGCCGTCGACCGTGCCGATGGTGGCGCCGATCCCCTCGAACTCGCCGGAGATGCCCTGGAGGCTCTTCTTGAACTCCTCGGACGTGAGGTACTGCGAGTAGGGGTCGTCGAGCGCCCCGATCATCCCCTTGATCGCGCCCTCGACGAGCGCCTTGCGGTCGACATCGCCGCCGGCGTAGCGGTCCGTCACGGCGCGATAAGTGTCCCAGAACGGCTGGAACAGCTGCGTCTCGTCCGCCGGCGTGCCCGGGGTCATGGCGGTCTGGCGGCCCAGCGTCCAGCCGGACAGGAACAGCGCGCCGCCGGCCAGGACCGCGATCAGGCTCATGGCGACGATCGCGACCCCAGTCCGCCGTCCCGGGCGCGCCGGGCTGGCCGACGGGGCGGCGGCCCCCGGTTCAGCGACCGCTTCCGGACCGGACTCCGGGGCAGCCTCGACCAGAGGTTCCGGCGCGCGGTCGAGGTTGGGGGGATCGGCGGACATGGCGGGTCTCGATGGGACGGTGGGCGCCTCGGCGCGGGCCGCCAGCGTACCGCCGGTCGGCCGATGCCGCCCTCGAGTGGCGGGCTACCGGATCAGGTAGGTCCGCACCGAGACCCACGACCCGAGGACGCCGAGCCCGAGACCCGTCGCGAGCACGATCGCCGCCGTGTCGCGCCCGAGCGTGCCCAGCTGCAGTGGCAGCACGTTGAAGAAGCCGACCATCGCCGCCGAGAGCGGATCGACAGCCAGCACGAGCAGCCCCAGCGTGATCAGTGCGCCCGCGAGGCCGACGAAGGCGCCCTCGAACACGAACGGCCAGCGGATGAACGCATCCGAGGCGCCGACGAGGCGCATGATCTCGATCTCCTCCGCCCGCGCGACGACCGCGAGGCGGATCGTGTTGACGATGATGAACAGCACGATGACGCCCACGATCGCGACCATCGCCACGCCCGCGGTGCGGACGACCCCGGTCACGGTCGTGACGCGCTCGACGAGCGCCTCGATGTTGAGCACATTGCGGACGAGCTGGTCGCTCCTGAGCGCCTCCGCCACGACATCGAGGTCCGTTGGTGCGGACAGCCTCACGTTGAGGCTCGCGTAGAGCGGGTTCGACTCGAGATACTTGGTCAGGTCCTCGCGGCCCTGCGCCAGTTGGGCCTCCCGAAATCGCTCGAGCGCCGCGTCGCGGGTGATGAACTCGACCGACGCGGTCTCGGGCATGGCGTCGATGCGGGCGATGAGCCCGTCGACCTGGTCCTGCGTGGCTGTGTTCTCGACGTAGGCCACGACCTCCACCTTCTGCTCGACGAAGGAGAGGCTCGCGAGCAACACGTTCTGGAGGATGAAGAAGCCCGCGAGGAGCAGGAGCATCAGGACCATCGTGAGCGTCGCCGCGAGGCTCATCAGCGCGTTGCGCCAGAACCCCTGCCACGCGCGGCCCATCGAGAACAGGACGAAGGCGATCACGGCGGCCTAGTCCTCACGGTGGTAGGTGGCAGAGGTCTCGTCGCGGATGATCCGGCCGTCCTCGAGCGCCACGACGCGCTTGCGGAGCGCGGTGACGACCTCGGCCTGGTGGGTGGCCATGAGGATCGTGACGCCCAGCTCGTTGATGCGCAGGAGCAGCTGGATGATCTCCCAGCTGATCACGGGGTCCAGGTTGCCTGTGGGCTCGTCGGCGATGATGATCCGCGGGTCGTGCACGAGCGCGCGGGCGATGGCCGTCCGCTGCTGCTCGCCGCCGGAGAGCTGGGTCGGGATCTGGTCCGCCTGGGCGGTCAGGCCGACCAGGGCGAGCACGCGTTCCACGGCGGGCTTGATCTGGCGGCGCGGCGTGCCGGTGACCTCGAGCGCGAAGGCGACGTTCTCGAAGACCGACTTGCGGGGCAGGAGCTTGAAGTCCTGGAAGACGATGCCGATCTTGCGCCGGATCCGCGCGACCTGGCGGCGCTTGATCCGGGCGAGGTCGTAGCCGTCGATGACGACATCGCCGTGCGTGGCGAGCTCGTCGCGGATGAGGAGCTTCATCAGTGTGGACTTGCCGGCGCCCGACGGGCCGACGAGGAACACGAAGTCGCCCTCGGGGACCACGAGGTCCACGTCCTTGAGCGCCTCCCTGCCATTGGGGTAGCGCTTCGTCACGTCGTGCAGGACGACGACGGCATGGTCGGTCCTCGGGGCGCGGCCGCGTCCTGTCAGGCGATCGAACAGGGAGGGCTGGCGGGCCGCGGACGGCGTCGGGGTCTGGGTCGGGCCATCGGTCAGGATCATGCGTCTGCTCGGTGTCGGATCGAGGTGACGTCTCCGACCGAGGGCACAATCGAGGGAGCCACGTTCCCCGGAGGCTAGCATCCGGGGAACGATCGTGCCCGTCCACCGGGTTGGAACGCGCTCCTGTACGGCCCGCCCGCGGAACCAGGCTGCCTAGACGAGCGCCAGCGAGATGGGCACGTAGCGCTCGAACGGGTGCTCCGAGCGCGACCAGCAGATCAGCCCCGGGAACCCCTCGAGGCGCAGCCCGGCCTCCAGCAGCGCCCGCATCGCACGGTCCGCCGTGCCCGGGACCCACATCGCGACCGCGCCCACCATCGGCGTCTCGCGCACGGCCACCCCGACCAGCTGTGCGTGCAGGGCAGGATCAAGCGCGGCCATCGGCCCCAGGCGACCGCCCCCGGACCCGTACACGTACCCGTGGACGCTTCTGCCCGAGGCGCCCGAGCCCCCGCTACCCGCCCCAGCCCCGCGCTCCCGCACGAGGAACCCCTGTCGCCCCTCCCGGCGCAGGAACCCGTGCTCCGCCTGGTGCGCCGAGCCGATGATCTCCCGGTCCAGGACCGCCAGCTGCTCGGCGAGCCGCCGCTGGCCCTCCGTTCCCTCCGTCTCGACCCGCTCGAACGCCACCGCCTCCAGCGAAGCGGGCAGCGGCGGGACGGCGGACCAGCGCCGCACCTCGCCCACGAGCCGCCAGACGGGGATCCGCGGCACCATCCCCCGTCGCGCGTAGAGCCCGTTGGAGATCGGCTGGGCGGCGTCCGTGCACATGCCCCAGGTGTGGATCCCGGTGGCGAACGGCTCGTCCGGTCCCGGTACCGCCGGGCCGCCCGGGTCGACGTCGCGCCCGGCCTGCGTCCGGTCCATGAGAGCTCCGCCCACGCCCGCCGCCTGGGTCCCCGGCCGGACGAACAGCATGGCGAGGAACCACAGCCCCTCGCGCAGCGTGGCCGACGCGAACCCGCAGACCTCCTCGTCGGCGTCGAGCGCCACCCAGAACCGGTCGGGGTCGCTCGCGAGCGTGTGCGCGAGGAGCCGTCGGAGGGGCGCGAGGTCGGAGTCCAGGGGCGGCTGGTTCAGGCGGCGCTGGTAGTCGTCGATCGCCTCCTGCCAGATCAGCGGGCAGACGTGGAGGTCCTCGGCCCGCCCCGGCCGGTACGTCACCGTCCCCCGGGTGGACGGGCTACTCGTCGGAGTCGTCCGCGGAGGGCGCCCGGCCGGTGGCGACGCGCTCGAGCTCCGCCTGCATGAACGCGTCGAGGTCACCGTCCAGCACGGCGCCCGTGTTGGAGGTCTCGTGCGAGGTCCGCAGGTCCTTGACCATCTGGTACGGATGCAGGACATAGGAGCGGATCTGGTTGCCCCAGCCCGCGGTCACGTGCTCGCCGCGCAGCTTGCGCAGCTCCTCCTCGCGCTTCTCCAGCTCAACCTCGAGGAGGCGGGACTTGAGGACGCGGATCGCGATCTCGCGGTTCTGGGTCGCGGAGCGCTCGTTCTGGACCGCGACCACGATCCCCGTGGGGTTGTGGGTCAGGCGGATCGCTGACTCGGTCTTCTGGACGTGCTGGCCGCCGGCGCCCGACGAGCGGAACGTATCGACGCGGATCTCATCCCAGTTGAGCTCGATCTCGACGTCGTCATCAGCCTCGGGCATGACCTCGATCAGGGCGAACGTCGTCTGGCGGCGGTTCTGTGCGTCGTACGGGCTGATACGGACGAGGCGGTGGACGCCGCGCTCGGCGCGTAACCAGCCGTAGGCGAACCGGCCGGTGAAGGTGACCGTGGCGCTCTTGATGCCGGCCTGCTCGCCCGCCTGGCTGTCCACGATGTCCGTCTTGAACTTGTGGCGCTTCGCCCATTGGAGGTACATCCGGAGCAGCATCTCGGCCCAGTCCGTGGCCTCGGTGCCGCCGGCCCCTGCGCTGATCGAGAGGACGGCGTTCTTGCTGTCGTACTCGCCGGAGAAAAGGAGGAGGGTCCGCTCGCGCTGGAACTCGGTCCGCAGCGCGTCCGCCTCGCGTTCGACGTCCGTCGCGGTCTCCTCGTCCGGCGATTCGGTCAGGAGGTCCAGCAGCTCCTCGAGGTCCGCGGCGCGCTTCTCGAGCGCTCGCCAGAGGGCGATCTCCTCGCGCAGGCCCTCCGCTTCGCGGGTGACCTTCGTTGCGGCGCGCTGATCGTCCCAGAAGCCGGGGGCCATGGCCCGCGCGTCGAGGTCGGTGAGGCGTGACTCTCTGGCGGCTAGGTCAAAGACGCCCCGAGGTCGCCCGAATCCGCTCCGCCAGGTCGCGAGTGGACGTCGCGTCCACTACGAGCGCACCTGGAGATCCTGGAGCAGGATCGGACGGAGCTCGATCAGCCGAAGGGCGGTCTTGCTCCGGGCGACGACGGGGTTCACGCAAGGACAATACGAGTTGTGGGTGCAGACGCCGCAGTTGCCGTCGCAGTCCAGCGCCGCGGCGTAGCTGCAACCACGGCAGTCACGCTCGCAGGCGATGAGATCAACGAACAGGGCTTCCTCGGACTGCTTCACAGTCCCTCTCTCCTCATCAGTCGCTGTCTTGCTGGGTGACGGTTCGGGACGGGGCACCGAGAGGAGCTCGGGCGAGGATTGGGCGACGGTGCCGGTCCCTTGGGGCGAAAGACTGTGGCCGAGTATAGGGGTCGATTCCGCGCATTCCAAGGGGGCAAGATCGGTTTGACGTAGGAATTTCGCGAGCTGGCACCGGGATTCCGCCCGCGGCGCCCCGAACAGCGTGATCGTTCCCGGTTATCGGTCACATACGGCGGTCGCCCGGGCGCCGGCGGCGACCTGGCCGAGCACCTCGAGGCCCTTGACCGCAGGACGCCACCCATGGCGTCAGCCCCCGGTTTGCTCCACCTGCGGCGTCCCACCGGAGAGGAAGTACACCGCCAGCGCACCCAGCTCGTGGATCGTCGCCTGGGCCTGTCGGACCGGGTCTTGCGCGACCGGCGAGGTGGTCGTGGGCGACCCGTAGGCGTCGATGCCCAGGTCGTCGGCGATGCGCAGGACCCGCAGCATGTGCGTCGGGTCCGAGACCAGGATCGCGGACGTCATCCCGCGCCGCTCCATCTCGTCGGCGACGGTGGTCAGCGAGGTCAGCGTGTTGTGCGCCTGGTCCTCGCCGAAGATCGCGGCCGCGGGCACGCCGTGCGCAATTGCGTACTCCCGGGCGACGGCGGCCTCGGTCGTGCGGTCGCCCGGCAGCTTGCCACCGGTGACGACGAACGCCTTCGCCAGGCCCGCCCTGTAGAGCGCGACGGCGTGCTCGAGCCGAGCCTCGAAGACGGGCGACGGGCGGCCGTCGTACTGGGCCGCGCCGAGCACCACGATGGCGTCGGCGGGGCGCTGCTCGTCGGCGCTGCCCTGCCTCCAGATCTGGAATGTCGCGGCGCCGGCCGCGAACGCGACCGCAAGGCCGCCGATGACGAAGAGGCGCACCACGTCCCTGACTCGGTCGCGGGTCAGGCCCCGTGACACTTCTTGTACTTCTGGCCCGAGCCGCACCAACACGGGTCGTTCCGGCCGATCCGGGCCCCCGAGGGGGTGAACCCGGGTCGCGCGGACCCGTTGGTGGCCTTCGCGTCGCCCGGTGTCTCGCGCGCGTTGCGCATCGGGTCTGCGGCGAGGCCCCTGATCGCGGAGGGATCCGGCAGGGGCGCTGCCGCCGGCTGGCGGAGCGCGGCCTGGCCGCCGGTCAGCGGGGCACGGGGCGCAGCTGCGGCCGAGGCCCCCTCGCCGGAGCCGTTGCCAGCCGCCTCGTCGTGCGGCGGGCCATCGTGGACCGTGCCGTCGCCGTGGACATGGCGCGCGGGCTGGCCCGGACCGGGCAGCGGCACGGTCGCCGGGTCGCGCTTCACGGTGACGCGGAAGATCGTGGTGGCCACCTGGCGCCGGATGAGGTCCCGCAGCTCCTCGTAGAGGCGGAACGCCTCCTTGCGGAACTCGTTGAGCGGGTCCTGCTGGGCGTAGCCGCGGAGACCGATGCCGCGGCGCATGTCGTCGAGCTCCGTGAGGTGCTCGACCCACAGGCTGTCGATCGTGCGGAGCAGGACGAACCGCTCGACCTGGCTCCAGACCTCCTCGCTGTGCTCGGCGAGGCGGGCCTCGAGAGCGCCCTCCACGAGGTCGCGGATGTAGTCAGCCAGCTCCTCGCGGGAACGGCCGGCGTTCTCGAGCGCGCCCTCGGACGTCTCGTCGTCGCCCAGACCCATGGCCCTGAGTGCCGCGGAGAGCCCCTCGAGGTTCCACTCGGGCATCGAGCCGCCGCCGAGGTACGTGTCGGCCATGGCCTCGACCTCATCGTCGAGGAACATCCGGACGGTCTCGGTGAGGTCCTCGTTGCGCAGGACCTTGTCGCGCTCGGCGTAGATCGTCTCGCGCTGCCGGTTGATGACGTCGTCAAACTCGACCACGCGCTTGCGGATGTCGAAGTTGAAGCCCTCGACGCGGGTCTGTGCGCTCTCGATGGTCTTGCTGACCAGCTTGGACTCGATCGCGACGTCGTCCTCGAGACCCAGGCGCTCCATGAGGCCCGCGACCCGGTCCGATGCGAAACGCTTCATCAGGTCGTCGTCGAGCGAGAGGTAGAAGCGCGAGGAGCCCGGGTCGCCCTGGCGGGCGGCGCGGCCGCGGAGCTGGTTGTCGATGCGGCGGCTCTCGTGGCGCTCGGTGCCGATGATGTGGAGCCCGCCCGCGGTCACGACCGCCACGTGGTCCTTGTCGGTGACCAGGCGCGCCTGGTCGAGGGCATCATCCATCGTGGTCTTGTCGACCTCGGCGGGGTTGAGACCCTTCTTGTGGAGCATCTCGGACGCGAGGCCCGCCGGGTCGCCGCCGAGCTTGATGTCCGTGCCACGGCCGGCCATGTTCGTCGCGATCGTCACGGTGCCGGACCGGCCCGCCTGTGCGACGACGCCGGACTCCCGCTCGTGCTGCTTCGCGTTGAGGGTCTCGTGCTTGACCCCGCGCCGCTTGAGCAGCGTGGACAGCACCTCGGACTTCTCGACCGACACGGTGCCCACGAGGACCGGGCTCTTCACGGTCCGCCTCCGGGTTCCCGGCGGTCGTCTGTCGGTGGAGCGGTTCAAAAAAATCGCCGCGGTAGCAGAAAAGTACTGCCAGGGGAATGTTCACCTGCGCCGATCGTCGTATAGCCGACCGCCTTCTCGCTCATGTCGCCGGTCTGGAGGA
>JANNHX010000369.1:0-10240 GCA_031404615.1 Chloroflexota bacterium | reverse complement strand
CCGGCGATCCCGACGACCAGGAGGACCCGGACGAGGGGCGCCCAGTCGGTGCCCCAGATCCACAGCCCGGCCGTCAGCGGCAGGAACAGGAGCCAGGCGGTGGCCTGGACGAGGAGCGGGAGGCTCTCGAGCGTGCGCCGGACCGTGTCGAGGATCGACGGGTCCGCCACCATCGCGACGAGGAAGCCGAGCCACAGGGCGGCGAACCCCGCGAACAGGAGCCCTGTCCGCACGAGAAACGGGATGACCTCCGTGACGGGGAGGATCACCCATCGGACGAAGCGGTCCATGCCGCCGCCGATCGTGTTGCCGAACATCGTTGCCATGTCACCCTTCGATTGGCCCGGGGCTGGGGACGAAGCCACCGGGAGCGTGCCTGCCGCCGTAGCGGCGTTTCAACCTACGATGTATATTGCTATACATCGTAGAGGCTTGCAAGTGGTGAATCGCATGGACGACAAGGAAGCGCGCGACGAGGCTTCGGACGCGGCCGTGCCGCTGCCGCCATGGCGCACGGAGGTGCAGCGGCGGGCGAAGCGTGGACCGACGCCCCAGCTGGACCGCGGGCGGATCGTCGCGCGGGCGCTCGAGATCGTCGATGCGGACGGGGTCGCCGCGCTCTCGCTCCGCCGCCTCGCCGACGCCCTGGGCGTGACGCCGATGTCGCTCTACTGGCACGTCGCTGACAAGGCGGAGCTGCTCGAGCTGGTGGGCCATGCCGCCCTCGCGGAGATCGTGATCCCAGAGCGCGCGGGGTCCTGGACGGACCAGCTCCGCGACATCCACCGGGCGATGTTCGTGAGCTTCCTGCGCCACCGGAACGCCGCCGAGGTGCTCGCGGGCCGGGCGCGCTTCGGGCCTGCGGGACTCGCCGCCTTCGAACGGATCCTCGCGATCCTGCTCGCTGCCGGCTTCACGCCGGAGGCTGCGTTCGACGCGTACCAGTCGCTCTACCTGTTCACGCTGGGCTTCCTCACGACCTCGACCCGCACGCCGGAGTTCATCGCGGTCCAGCGCCAGGGCGCCGAGTACATGCTCACGCTCCCGGTCGAGCGGTTCCCTTCGATCCGGGCCGTGACCCCGGTCATCGGCCGGCGACCACTCGAGGACCTGTTCGAGATCGGCCTCGATGTCGTGATCGAGGGGATCGCGAGGCGCCTGGGACCCGTGGAGGCCGATCGATGACGGGCTCGACGGCGGCGCGCTCGTGCGACCTGTCGCCGTCACTCGAGGCGCTGGAGCGGGCCCTCGCCCGCCCGGAGCCGTTCGCGCCGCACGACGCTCCGTTCTGGGACGACCCGCACATCGCGCGGGAGATGCTCGCAGCCCACCTGGATCCCGGCACGGACGCAGGGAGCCGCAGGCCCGAGACCATCGCTCGGACCGTCGCGGTCTGGGACCACGCCTACTCGGTGACCGCGCTGCGGACGCTGCTCGCGCGCCACGGCCTTCGGGTTGAGGCAGCCTGGTCAGACCTCGCGGGTACGCCCTACCGCCGCTCCTCGCCGACGCTCGGGGTGCTCGCGCGGCGTCGCTGATCGCTAGTTCCAGAGGTCGATCTGCGGCAGCCCGGCGCGGCCGAGGGTCTCGTTCAGCTCGGTGACGTGCGAGACGTCGTGGCTGAAGACCCGCCCGATGACCGCGCCGCGGGTGTGCACCCAGTCCTCCCCGAACTCCGGGCGCCGGATCTCCTCCTCGAGCATCGGCAGGGTCCAGGCGTCGAGGCAGGCCTCGACGATCCCGAACGTCGCGTCCAGCGCTTCGACCAGGGTGGCGGCGTCCAGCACGTGCTCGAGATCGTCGTCGCCCGGGCAGTCGTTGCCGGCGTCCGTGAAGTGCGTGGTCTCTGCGCCGGGCTCGCCCGCGAAGTCGCACAGCCAGAACACCCGCTGGCAGGCGAGGTGGCCGATGGACGCCCAGAGCGGCCAGCGGTCCGGTGACGGGCGGATCGCGAGCTGCTCCTCGGTCAGCGCCGCGACGGCATCGCGCAGGCGCCGGTTGACCATGGGCCAGGTGGCAAAGGCGGGTCGGATCGTCGGGTCACTCATGGCGCCGACCATACGGCCGAACCCTGCCGGAACGTGTCAGCAATCGCCGGGCGCACGATGGATCGCGGATCAGCGCGAGGCAGCAAATGTAAAAGAGCAGTGACACCATGTTGGCTATCTTGTACATTGCCCATGTCAACGTTTCCAGACATTGGAGCCACCGATGACGTTCATGGAGAAGAGCAGCTGGGTCGTGCTCGTCGTCGCGCTGCCGACCCTCCTGGTCTACGTGGCCCTGATCCTGCCGCAGGTGCTCGGCAAGCCGATGGCCGAGATCTCCTGGGTCCAGCCGATGGCCTTCGCCATCGTCGGCTTCGTCGTGGCGAACGTCCTGGGCAACGTCGTGGCCGCGGTCTCGAACCCCAGCGAGGCTGACAGGGAGGACCAGCGCGACCGGGAGATCGGCCACTACGGTGCGCGTTTCGGCAGCTGGCTGGTCATCGCCGGCTCGTGCAGCGCGCTCGTCCTGGCGATGACCGGGGCGGACCACTTCTGGATCGCCAACGCGCTCTTCCTCGGCGGCATCGCGGGATCCATCCTCAGTGCCGTCACCAAGATCGCGGCCTACCGCGGGTCGTTCCAGGCATGGTGAAGCCCACGCGCGTCACCAACTCGATCCGCTCCCTGCGGTTCGCCAACGGCGAGATGACCCAGGCGGAGCTGGCCGATCGAGTCGGGGTGACCCGCCAGACGATCATCGCGATCGAGCAGGGGAAGTACTCGCCGACGCTCGAGATGGCCTTCCGGATCGCGCGCGTCTTCCGCGTGCCGCTCGACGAGGCCTTCCAGTACGCGGACGAACCGGCATGACCGGCCGACCACTGGCCCCGGCCCCCGCCGGAGGTCACAACCACCCGCATACCAATCGGGAGCACATGATGTCGGAAGGTTCGACAGCGGCACCGTCGCTGCCGCCACGCTGGTTCATTCGCCTCTTCTGGGTGATGCAGCGTGCCGTCTATGCCGTCACCCGCGGCCGGTTCGGACTCCGGACCGCGACGGCCGACCGCTGGGGCATGTTGCGCCTGCGGACGGTCGGGCGCCGCAGCGGTGAGGAGCGAACGGCCATCCTGGGCTACTTCGAGGACGGTCCCGACCTCGTGACCATGGCCATGAACGGCTGGGCCGATGCCGAGCCCGCCTGGTGGCTGAACTTGCAGGCCCAGCCCGACGTCGCGGTCGATCTGCCGGGTGGGCCGCGCGCCGTCCGAGGACGTGCGGCGGACAAGGAAGAGCGGCCTCGCCTGTGGGCCCGGTGGGCCGCCTTCAACAAGGATCTCGAGCTCGACGCCTTTGCCGCCCGGCGGTCCAGGGAGACTGCGGTCGTCATCCTGTCGCCCCGACCCGAATAGGGTCCTCACCGGACCTCGAGGATCTCAAGACGCATGGACGAGGCCTGTTTGGCCTGCTCGTTGGGGCCGCGCTCTACCTCGTGCCGGCGCTGGGGAGCATGTTCGGGCTCTCGCTCGCCATCCTCAGGGCCCCGCTCGCCCTGCAGGAGATGGTCATGGCCGTGTGGCTGATCGCCAGGGGTTCAGCCCATCCGTCATCGCCGCCGAGGCTGTCGGCGAGACGCCGACGTGGCAGACCGCCGCGCCGGGCCCCGCTTCGGCCGCCTAGGTCCTAGCCTGCTGCTCGCTGAGCGGTTGTCACCCGGTCCGACCCTGGACCGGACGACCGGGTAGCCCCCGAACTCGACCGCGTCGCCCGGTCCGCCGTGATCGCCGCCCCGGCCCGCCGTGATTGCGATCTGCATGAGATCCGGCCTGTCCACGCGGGGATCGCGTGACGAAACCGGGTTTCGGGTCCCGAGCCCTGAGTGGGATAGCCGATCCTGATGCATGTGGCGATCACGGGACCGCTGAAGCCGCCCGCATCCAGGGTGCTGCCGCTGACGGGGCCGGGGACCGCCGCCGCGGTTCACGCGTTCGCCGGACGCCAGGCTGGGTGACGTCTCGCGGACGCCGAATCTCCCACAGCGCGGCAGGGAGGCCTTCTAGTCGGCGCGGTTCCGCTTGGCTTCGATCAGGGCGGCGTCCGCCCTCGCGGTGAGCTCCTCGAGGCTCTCGTTCGACGTGAGCGAGGCCAGTCCGGCCGTGATCCCGACGCCCGTGGCACTCCGCAGGGACTGATCGATCACGCCGATCCGGTGCTGCGCCTCGTCGGGACCGATCGAGGAGATCCCGCAGATGAACTCGTCACCGCCGAACCGGACGATCGGATCGTAGGAGCGGAGGTTGGCACGCATGGTCGCCGCCAGCGTCCGGAGAATGCGATCGCCGGCCGCGTGGCCGTCGCGGTCGTTGACGCCCTTGAGCCCGTCGACGTCGATGAAGGCGATGACGAACTTGCCGTCGGCGCGTCGCGCCCGCTCGATCTCGTTCCGCAGCGCGAGCCTCCCCATCTCGCGTCGGAAGGCTCCGGTCAGGGCATCGAGGTGGGCGCGCTGGAGTTCGGCCTCCAGGCGGGCCAGCTCCAGCGCCGCGTCATCCGGGGTTTCGGCCGTGTCAGCCCATCTGATGGTGGGGCGCGTGATCGCGATCGAGTCGCGCTCGGCGGCCGAACGGTCCCTCGTGTTGGCGATCGCGTCGCGTTCGGCTCCGGTGCGGTCGCGCGCATTCGCGATCGCGTCCCGTTCCGAGGCGGCCTTCTCCCGCGCCTCGAGGGCGGCCGTACGCTCCGATGTCGCCTGTTCCCGGGCATCGATGGCGGCGACACGTGCCTCAACGGCCGCGACACGCTCGGCGGCGGCCGCGACCCGCTCAGCCGACTCGTGCTCACGCGCCTCGACGGCAGCAACACGCTCGGCGGCGGCGCGCTCCCTGCCCTCGACGGCCGCGACCCCCTCGGCGGCCGCTTGCTCGCGCGCCTCGGCGATCTGGTCGCGCTCCAGGGCGGCTCGATACATGGCCTCGGCGGTCTCCGCGCGCTTCGCGGCGGCCTGGTACATCACCTCGGCGATCTCGGCCCGCTCGGCGGCCTCGGCCTCGGCTTGGGCCGCGGCCTCGGCGTCCTCGCGGCGTCCGGCAGCGAGCGCCGTGGATGCTCCCTGGTCCTCGACCATCTGGCCTGCCTCCGTCGGGGTTTCGCTGGAGCCGTCTCCCACGGACGCGCCGGCGGGGGCCTCGGCTCGGGTGGCCTTCCGTATCTCCCGCGACTTCGACTTCTTCAGCTTGCGCAGATCCACCGGAGACCTCGTGTTGTCTGAGAGTGACGGGCCGCGCCGGAAGTACCCCTCGCGCAGCCGGAGGTCCCGATTATTGCGCCGGATCCGGCGCCGATCGAGGTACGTCCGGCCCCCTGTGGCATGAATCTGTTGCGCGGGCGCGCCGCGGGCGACTCGACGGCCACAACGCTCGTCGAGTCAGCGGTGCCCGACCGGGATCACCGATCTCGATACCGACATCGTGACCCGGAACCACGGAGGGTTAGACTCGGTTCCCAGCCGTGACCCGGAGATCCCATGCGAATGCTCGAGCTCGGTCTCGTGCTCCCGATGGGGGAGTCCTTCGTCGACGGCGCGACTGCACGATGGGTCGAGATCCGGGAGCTCGCCGTCCGAGCCGAGGCGCTCGGCTTCGACACCGTCTGGGTCCCGGACGAGCTGTTGTGGCGCCCGCCGGATGGCGAGACCCACGGCTGGTGGGAGTGCGTCGCCATGACCGGCGCCGTGGCCGCGGTGACCTCCCGGATCAAGGTCGGAACGTGGGTGTTGTCGGCCCTCCACCGGAACCCGGGGATCACGGCGAAGGCGGTGGAGACCATCGACGAGATCAGCGACGGCCGCTTTGTGCTGGGGCTCGGCTCCGGGCACGCGGGCCGCCAGGCCCACGCCTTCGGCCTGCCCGAGGATCACGTGTTCAGCCGTTTCGAGGAGGCGGTCGAGATCATCGTCCCGCTGCTGCGGCATGGTCGCGCGACCTTCGAGGGGACCTTTCATGCCGCCCGCGACCTCGAGCATCGGCCCCTGGGTCCTCGTCCCGGCCACATCCCGATCATGATGGGCGCGAAGGGTCCGAAGATGCTCCAGCTGGCAGTGCGCCACGCCGACATCTGGAGCTGGTACGTGGAGGAGCGCAGCGACCTGACCGAGTTCGGTCCGCGTCTCGCCGGGCTGCTCGCGGTATGCGGGTCGACCGGGCGGGATCCCGCCACGATCGGCCGGTCGGCGGGCATCGTCGTGGAGCCGACGCCGGTCACGGGCGCGGCGGATGTCCTGGGTGTGCCCGTCCGTGGTACCTCCGAGGAGATCGCGGACTCGTTCCGGGCGTTCGGTGTGGCCGGCTACACCCAGCTCGAGCTCATCCTCTGGCCGCCCACGCTCGCTGCGCTCGAGGCGATGGCGCCCGTGCTGGAGCTCCTCGACTCCAACTGATCCGGGATAATCGAGGTCCCCGACTTCAGTGGGATGCGAGGCAACCGATGGCAACCCGGCTACTGGTCGCGATCGCCGTGGTGGTGCTGGCGGGCTGGAGAGGGAACCGGGCCACGGTTCCGCCAGACCCGATCCCGTCACTGGCTGCGCCCTTTCATGGGGGATCGGGCAACAAGGAGGCCAACTGCCGGGACCGACAGTGCTCAGCGGAGCGCGCGAATGGCGCGCAGGAACGGCAACCCGTTCAGGGCGGGCTGAGGGCGAACAGGTGCCACATGTCGGGGATGCCTTTGAGACGATGCTCGCCGCGGTCCTCGAACGTGAGCCCTGAGCCGGCGACGAGGTCCTTCACCGTCCTTGAGACGAGCACCTCGCCCGGGCCCGCGAGCGACGAGATGCGGGCGCCGATCGAGACGGCGATACCGACGACCTTGCCGTCACCAACCTCGCACTCGCCGGTGTGGAGACCGGCCCGTATCTCGACGCCGATCGCCCGCAGTGGGTCGCGGAGCGCCGCGGCGGCCTGGACGGCCCGCGCGGGCCCGTCGAACGCGGCGAAGAACCCGTCACCGGCGGTGTCGAGCTCGCGGCCGTGGTAGCGGGCGAGCTCGCGGCGGACGATTGCGTGGTGCCGGCCGAGGAGCTCCCGCCAGGCCGTGTCGCCCAACCGGGCCGCCAGCTCGGTCGATCCGACGATGTCCGTGAACAGGACCGTGGCGAGCACGCGCTCGGGGGTCGCCGCCGCGGTCAGACGTGACACGAACCGCGTCGTGGCCGCCATCGTGGCCTCGTGCGCGTCGTCGTCGACCCAGGTATAGACGCCGGTCAGCGCCGGCAGCTCGACGATCTCGGCGCCCCGGATCCGCTCCGCGGCATAGTGGCCGGGCCCGGGGATCGAGGGTCGCGGGATCACCAGCGTCGGGACGCGGACGGCGCCCAGGACGTCGCTCACGTCCAGCTCCATCGCGGCCCTGAACGCGGTCATGGCGGCACCCGGACTGAGGCTGCGGCGCATGTGCCAGACGAACCAGTCGCGGAAGGCCGGGTCGCCGGCGACCTCCGGGGCCCACTCGACGGCAAGGCTCTCGAGGTAGCCGCGCTCGCCCCAGCCGGCGCGCACGTCCGCGAGGGTCGCGCGCCACTCCTCGGGTTTCGACGCCCACGGGTAGTCATCGGCGTGGGTGCCTCGAATCCGCGGGTCGAAGAGGATCAGGCCCGCACAGCGATCCGGGTAGGTCGCAGCGAACAGGACGGCCAGGCCCGTGCTCGTGCTGCCGCTCCAGAGGACCGCTCGCTCCGAGCTCGCGGCATCCATCACGGCCCGGATGTCGTCCATCGTCGTCTCGAGCGAGGGCACCTCACGAACGCGATCGGACAGGCCGGTCCCCCGTTTGTCGAGCATCAGCACGCGACCGATCCGCGCGAGGCCCTCGACGTGGCGGACGAGGAGGGGCTGTTCCCAGGTCGACAGCAGGTCCCCGGTGATGCCCCGGACGAACACGATGTCGATCGGACCGGAGCCGACGATCTGGTAGGCGATCGCGACGTCGCCGCTCCGCGCATACGAGACGTCCGGCGGGTTCACGGCCGCAGTGTCCCTCATCCGGGGTCCAGGCGCCAGACTGGCCAGGTTGATGGAGCGTCCGGTTCGGCGGACTGGCGCGCCCGGACTGCGTGAGGGCGCCGGTGCCGCACCCGACGCCACCGTCGCGGCCGCGGGCCTGTCGCGGCCGCGGGCCTTGACGTTCGAGCGCCGTCGGCCCACTGTGAGCGCCCCGACGAAGGGCGGATGGCGACCGAGTGCTGCGAGGCGTGCCTATGCAGGCGTGATGGTGCGATCCCCGAGGCCCGTGTCCCGCGTGGACCGAGCTGGTCCACCCTCGTCGAGGTTCCCTTGATGCTATCGACACGCTCAGACGTGGCCGGTCGCCGGTCGATTGCCCGATGGCGGGCGGTTGCCGGGCTCACGGCCCTGATCACGGTGGCGGCCCAGCCGGGCCTGGCGTTCGCCGCCGTGCCTGACAACGACCTGCCCGCTGGTGCGATCGCCCTCACGGCGATCCCGGCCCACGCCACGCAGGACACGACGGAGGCAACGACCTCGACGGACAACGTCGGGTGCGGCTCCGACGGCACCGACCAGGCGTCGGTGTGGTACACGCTCACGCTGGCGGAAGCGACGACCGTCCTGATCGACGCCTCGTCCTCCACCTTCCGCGTCGGGATCAACGCATTCGCCGGCGCCGCGACGGCGGACGCCCTGGTCGACTGCGCGGAGCAGGCCCTGCGACTCGAGGTCGCTGCCGGCACCACCTACTACCTGATGTTCGCCGATATCGACGGCGCCGCCAACGGCGGGCAGCTCGACGTGACCATCGACGCTGCGCCGCCGCCGATCGAGCTCACGCTCGCCGTCGACCCGAATGGGAAGGTCAACACGAAGACGGGCGAAGCAACGATCACCGGCACCGTCACGTGCAGTACGGCGACATCCGATGCCGCCGTCGATGCGGAGCTGCGCGAACCGCTGGGCCGTTTCACGATCCGCGGCTTTGGCGGCTCGGGTAGCGAATGCGGGCCGGAACCGGTGGCGTGGACGATGACGATCGTCGGGGACAACGGCAGGTTCGGTCCCGGACGGGCGACGGCCAACATCTCGGCGTTCGCGTGCGACCAATTCTCCTGTGACGACGTGTTCGTCACGACCACCGTGAGGTTGCGCAAGTGAGCACCCGACGACCCCTGCGGCGGAGCGTGATCGCCGCCATCGGCGCCAGTTCCCTGCTCGGCGTCCTGATGACGTCGAGCGTGCTTGCAGTCGCGCCGGACAACGACGACATCGGCAGCCCGCGCACCGTTGGGGCGCTGCCCTATGCCGATGGCCCATACGACACGACCGAGGCGACATCGGCCGCCACCGATCCCGGGTTCTGCCACGAGCCGGCTGCCGGGCCCGATCGGGCCACCGTCTGGTACCAGTTCACGCCCGCGGCCTCGGACAAGTACCTCGCCGACACGTTCGGCAGCGACTTCGACACCACGCTCTACGTCGGGACCTCCAACGGTGCCGGCGGGATCGACGTCATCGGCTGCAGCGATGACAGCCAGGACCTCCAGTCGGCCGTTGCCTGGGAGGCGTCGGCGGGTACCACCTACCTGATCATGGCCGGCACGTGCTGCGGACCGGGAACTGGTGGTGGTGGCAGCCTCCAGGTCCACGTGGCCGTGGCCCCGCCCCCGCCGACGGTGGACATCACCGTCGATGCGACGGGATCCTTCACACGCTACGGTGTCGCAACCATCCGCGGGACGATCGCCTGTGCCAACGCCTCGGCTCCCGCCGGGGTCGACCTGGTGCTGAGTCAGCGCGTCGGCCGGATCATCATCCGCGGCTTCGGCTTCGGTCAATTCGAGTGTTCGGCCTCGCCGGCGCCCTGGTCTGTCGAGGTGGCAGGCGACACCGGCAAGTTCCTCGGGGGATCCGCCACGGTGGACGTCTCCGTGTTCGTGTGCGGACCCCTCGAGTGTGCGGATGACTTCACGCACGCGTCCGTTCGGCTGCGTCGTTGACCACACGCGGCTGAGAATCGGAGGACCCGGTCAGGAGCGCTCGATCGGGTCCTCCGCCTTGCGGACCCAGCGCGCCCTGCGCCCGATCGGCGGCGCACGGCGGCGCTAAGCCCGGATCCACCGAACCTTGGCGGCTGACGCCTTGATGACGGTCGCAGCGAGAGGATTGACCCCGATCGAGTGACCTGTTGGTCCTGCTGCAGGCGCTCGAGCTCAAGCCGGGCGATGAGGTGATATTCTCGGCGCT
>JANNHX010000368.1:0-1719 GCA_031404615.1 Chloroflexota bacterium | reverse complement strand
GAACACGGTCCTCGTCGGTCACGTGGCGGACCCCCGGGCCGAGTCATGCCCCGCGGACCGCCGCGCCGAGTGCGAGGCCGCCTTCATCGTGGACCGCGTGCTCCCGGCAATCGCCGGCAACACCAACGATCCGACGCCCTGACTCACGAGCATCCAGCCGCCCCGGGACGCCGCCGACGTGTGGGTCTATCTCGCGACGCTGCGGATCGGCGCGGAGCGGCGCCTGTCGTATGGGACTCGTCGATGCACCCGAGCTCGCGACCCTGGAGCCCGCCCTCACGGGCGTCATCGGTCTCGACACCGGGCCCGTGTGGATCGCCGAAGTGCTCTGGGGCGGCGGCGAGGACCCGGGACACCGCACCACGATCATCGTCCCGGATGCGGCCATCGAGGAGGGCCGGGCCACGCTCACGATCATCGTCGACGGCGAGGTGCAGCAGAGCGTCACGAGCATCAACTGACGGCGCCCCTGGCACGGGTGGGTGCCAAACAGGCGCCAGCCGTGCAGCGGTCACCGGCAGAATCGCCGGTTCCGTGCCCCAGCTCGGCGGCAGCACTCCAGTCCTGGCTCGGAGCTGAGCCAGACTGCGGCTCGACGCCCTTGCGATCGGGGATGGCCGGCATCGTGGCCTGCCAGTACGATCGCTCCTCCACCGCCTCCAGCTCCGGGATGCATGCCACTCCCCAGGCCTGGCGGGCGGTGTGGCCGCCGGTCCGGTGCCGATGCATCCGGCGGGCCGACCCCGACGTAGAGACGGGCACACGATGATCGTCGAGCCGACCCCCACCAACCCGCGGTCGCCATGGCGGCGTGCCCTGCGCATGGGCGGGCTCGTGCTGCCGGTCGTGCTGCTCACCGGGGTCGTGAGCGCGGGCCTGCTCGGCCCGAGGCCCGATCCTCCGCCGCCCGCACCGAGCGCACTCGTCGCGGCCGTGCCGGACACGCCCGGATCGACCCCGGCCCCGCCCGCGGCCGAGGGCACGGCCATCCCCGTCCAGTTCGGCGACCTCGGCTCCGTCACGCCGGGCGACCTGCTCGCCGGGCGCCGCGAGGGCCGCGCCCCGGCGGTCGTCGCGGTCGGCGGGTACCTGCGTGTCTCGCCCGCGGCCGACTGCGCCGACGCCCCCGGCGGATTCCTGGGCCCGTGGTGCGCGCGGACTGGGACCCTGGCCGACACCTCCTGGTACCCGGCATCGGACGGGGCCCCCGTGCGGCCGCCGCACGTCCACCTCGTGGTACCCGTCGGCGTGCGCCTGCCCACCGCGGTCGAGGGGACGGCCGGCACCGACGGCGGCGAGAACCGAGTCCTGGTGGTCGGACGGTTCGCGGGCGGCGGCGCGTGCGGAAGCGTCGGGGGCGATACCGGAGCCCGGTGCGACGACAGCTTCATCGTGGAGCGGTTGGCCTGGGTCGACGGCGTGCGCGTGGGGCTCACGCCGCTGATCGCCGACCGCCTCGACACCGGCACCAGGCGCCCCAACCCGTTCGAGCTCGTGCTCGATGCGGCCGAGATGCCCCTCTCCGCGGTCCTCGTCTGGCCGGACGCGATCCCGGACATCGACCCTTCTGCTGCGACGCTGGCCGCCACGGGTCCGGCGAGCGAGCCCGTGTGGTACCTGCGCGTGCTCGACGGCGCCCGCGGACCCGGGATGGAGCGGCGGATCCGCTGGATTCTGCTTGCCGAGAAGGACCTGCGGGTCCTGGGCTCCGGGCGGCCG
>JANNHX010000367.1:0-2179 GCA_031404615.1 Chloroflexota bacterium | reverse complement strand
CAGCGCGACGCCGGCGCCGCGGTCCTCATCGTGAGCACCGAGCTCGACGAGGTGCTCGCCGTCGGAGACCGCGTGGCGGTCATGCAGGGAGGCCAGATCGTGGGCATCCTGGAGGGCGAGGAGGCCACCTACGAGAAGGTCGGGATGCTGATGGGAGGCGTCCGTTGAAGCGCCTCGGGCGGGCGCTCAAGCCCGCCGCCATCCCGCTCCTCGCCATCGTCACGGCGTTCATCGTCGGGTCGATCTTCATCCTGATCACCGACTTCAAGAACCTGGCCCTGATCACGACGGACCCGGTCGGCGCCATCGGTGGCGCCCTGGGCACCATCGCCGATGCCTACTGGTCGATGCTCATCGGCGCGATCGGCGACCCGACCAGGTTCGCCGCGGCGTTCGCGGATCCCACGCCGCGCAAGATGGCCTCCGCCATCCGCCCGATCACGGAGACGCTTGTCGCCTCGGCCCCGCTCATCTTCGCGGGCCTCGCGGTCGCGATCTCATTCCGCAGCGGCGTCTTCAACATCGGCGTCGAGGGGCAGTTCGTCCTCGGCGCATTCGGAGCCACGATCGCCGCGATCGCCCTCAAGGACCTGCCGGCCCCGCTCATCCTCATCTTCGCCACGATGGCGGGCATCCTGACCGGTGCCTTCTGGGGCTTCATCCCGGGCGTGCTCAAGGCGAAAGCCGGCGCGCATGAGGTCATCACGACCATCATGCTCAACTACATCGCCTTCCAGGTGGTGCTGTTCGGGCTCCGCTCGGACTTCCTGCGCCAGGCGGGCAGCGACAACCCCATCTCCAAGAACCTCGCCGAGTTCGTCCGGATCCCGTTGATCATCGACCTGCCCGGCATCCGGCTCCACTGGGGCTTCGTCGTCGCGCTGCTGATGGCGGTCGTGGTGTCGTGGTTCCTGTTCAAGACCACCAAGGGCTACGAGCTCCGCGCCGCGGGCTTCAACATGAATGCCGCGCGCTACGCGGGCATGAGCGCCTCGGGCTCGATCATCCTCGCGATGACGCTGTCCGGAGGACTCGCCGCCCTCGGCGGCTCCATGGAGGTCCTGGGCACGGTCCCGCAGATGTCGAACGACATCAGCTCCGGCTACGGCTTCAACGCCATCGCCCTCGCCCTGCTCGCCGGCAATCGGCCGATGGGCATCGTGCTCGCCTCGCTGCTGTTCGGCGCCCTGCGGACCGGCGGCGGACTGATGCAGGTCAAGACGGGCATCCCGCTCGACCTCCTCGTGTTCATCCAGGCGCTCGTGATCATGTTCGTCGCGGCCCCGGGCCTCATTCGCTGGCTGTACCGGTTCGACCAGAAGCGAATCCCCGGCGCCTCCGACAGCGCGAAGGAAGGGACCGCCGCATGACCGCCGCGACCCCCACCGTCGAGCAGGTCAAGACCGAGCTGAGCGCCGCCGAGCGCAAGGCACTGCGGTCCGCCCGTATCCGCGGCGTGATCCTCGCCGCGCTCGGCCTGTTCGCGCTCCAGCTGTCCTTCAACACCATGACCGTCCCGGCGACGTTCTCGTTCTGGATCATCAAGCAGGGCGGCGACGCCATGACCCTGGCGACGCAGGTGGGCTACATCTGGATCGCGACCGGCGTCCTGACGACGATCATCGGCATCCTCCAGCTGGTGAAGGGCGCCTCGTTCCCGTGGCGGCGCGCGCTCCTCCTGCTGGTGCCGATCTGGATCGTCGGCGCACTCGCGGGCCTCCTGGCCGGCAAGACGGCGAACATGACCGGCGTGCTCGCCGGCACGCTCAACCTCGCCGCCCCCATCTCGCTCGGCGCCTTCGCGGGCATCATCTCCGAGCGGTCCGGCATGGCGAACATCGCCATCGAGGGCAAGTTCCTCATCGGCGCCTGTGCGGCCTCGGTCGCGGCCAGCGTCACGATGCTGATCCTGGGCCCGGGCATGAGCCCCACGATCGGCGTCCTGGTCGGCATCCTCGCCGCGATGCTCAGCGCCGCGCTGGTCAGCCTCCTGCTCGGCTGGCTGGGCATCCGCTGGAAGGTCGACCAGATCATCGCCGGAATCGTGATCAACATCGGCGCCGTTGGGATCACGAACTTTCTGTTCCTGCGCATCCTGTCCAAGCAGACGCAGCTCAACACCCCGCCGACCGTCGAGGCGATCAAGATCCCGATCCTGTCGGAGATCCCCGTCCTCGGG
>JANNHX010000366.1:0-5299 GCA_031404615.1 Chloroflexota bacterium | reverse complement strand
GTCGCGGCGGTACGCGACCTTGGAGATCTCCTCGATGCAGGGGCCCTGGCAGCGCTTGATGTGGTAGAGGAGGCACGGCCGCGACAGGGCCCGCTCGCCCTCCGTGATGTCGATGGTGCAGGTGCGGAACGGGAATAGGCGGCGGACGACGTTCATCGCCTCATCCACCGAGCTCGCGGACGCGTACGGCCCGAAGTAGCGCGACCCGTCGTTGGTGAGCTTGCGCGTCCGCTCGATCCGCGGGAAGTCGTCCCCCAGCGTGACCTTGATGTACGGGTAGCTCTTGTCGTCCTTGAGGCGGACGTTGAACCGCGGCTTGAACCGCTTGATGAGGTTCGCCTCGAGGAGGAGCGCCTCGCTGACCGAGTCGACCTCGGTCACCTCGAGGTCCGCGACGCGGTCGATGGCCTGCCGGATCTGGTGGTAACCGCCGCGGCCGCTTGGCGCCTGCTTCTGCCAGTAGCTCCGGACGCGGCTGCGCAGGCTTTGCGCCTTGCCGACGTACAGCACCTCGCCGCGCGCGTCCTTCATGAGGTACACGCCGGGTCGGTCTGGCAGGTGGGCGAGCGTCGCCTTGAGCTCCGGGGTCACGCCCCGATTGTGCGGCACGCCCGGCCAGGACGCGTCAGTTGCGTCCTCGGTGGCGGCGGTCCCGGGCGGTGGCACCGTATGGCCGTCCGCGCCTTCCGCACGCGGACCCCCCCGGACCGTGCCCGGTCTCCCTCGTTTACGCCTCAGAGGGGAGGTGGAGAGGCGACCTCTTCCGGATTGCCCTCGCCCACCACCCAGATGCGTAGCCGAGCGGCTCTGCGGATGGCGCGGCATCTACCACCACTCGCAGGCGTAGGCGAGATGGTCCGAGGCGACTCCCGGCGGAATCGGAGGGGCCGGCCTGACGGCCGGCCCCTCGGGTCTGTGCGTGGTCGAGGCGGCGGGACCGAGCCCGGCCGCCGCTCCCCTAGTGCTGGACGATGCGGCCCTGGACGATGGGTGCGACCGGCGAGTGGGTGGTCACGTAGTCGATGGCGACCTGGAGCAGGTCGTCGCCCGGCTGCAGGACGTTGGTGCCGCCGGTGAGCGCGGTGTAGCCGTCGCCGCCGCCGTACATGAAGTCGTTGGTCACAATCCGGACCGTATCGCTCGGCCCGAGCGGGGTGAGCGTGCTCGACGGTCCATCGGGTGCCTTCCAGATGCCGTCGACGACGGGCACCGTGCCGTTGCAGTGGTACTCGACCTTGAGGCCACTGATCTGCGGGAACCGCCCCGTGGCGACGTTGACGTCGCACTTCGGCGAGAACCCGTTCTGGAACGCGGCGGTTAGCTGGGCGCCGGTAAGCGTCTCGATCACGGTCCGGTTGCCGAACGGCAGGACCGCGAACATCTCGCCCCAGGTGATCTCGCCCGGCTGCTCGCCGGCCGAGGGCGGACTGACGTTGAGGTCGGCGCGGAGGCCGCCGGAGTTCGTGAGCGCCGCGTCGACGCTCGGGTACTTCTCGCGCATGGCGTCGGCCACCATGTTGCCCATCGCCGACTCGAACAGACGCGTGGGCGCCCGCTTGATGTCGATGGACTGGGTCCCGATGACCTTGTTGCGCAGGATGGCCGTCTGGGCGTTCGCCGCGTCCACGATGGACTTGACGTCAGCCCGGCCCGTGACGCCGAGGTTCTTCGCCACGCGGGTGGCGGCACCGGCCCAGACGACGTCGCCGCCACGGACGATGAACTGGCCGACCGAGTAGCTGGCTCCGGCGTTGAGGCCCTCGAGGATCGGGAACTTCCCATACTGGAGGTTGCTGATGCGGTGGGTGTGACCGACGAACATCGCGTCGATGGTCGTGTCCTGGAGCTGGTCCGCGATCGCGAGGATCGGGCCGTCCCAGGTCGCGCCCGCCGCGTTGCCGACCGGGTTCCTGCCGTTCGCGGTGCCCTGGTGGATCACCACGACCTGGACGCGGACACCCATGGCCCTGAGGCGCCTGGACTCCGCCTTGATGCGCGGGCCCTCGTCGAGGAACGACAGGCCGGCGGTGGCGCCGGCGGAGACGAGCTCCGGGGTCTCCTTCAGCTCGGCGCCGATGACGCCGACCTTGACTCCGTTGACGGTGAAGACCTTCGACGCGCCGTCGAGCCAGTCCGGAATCCTGCCGGTCGCGGCGTCCACGACGTTGCTGGCGAGGAACGGGAAGTCGGCGCGCGCGATGTGCGCCTTGAGGCGGTCGATGCCATAGTCGAACTCGTGGTTGCCGAGCGACGTGGCGTCGAGGCCCCACGCGTTCTCCACGTCGATCGTGGGCATGTCCTCGAGCAGGCCGGAGTTTGCCGGCGAGGCGCCGACGTTGTCGCCGGACGCGAGCAGGAGCCCGGTCCTCCCGAGGCTCGCGAACTCCTCGTCGAACATCGTCGCCAGGTTGGCGGCGCCGCCCACGGAGATGTTGAGGTTGTCATAGGTGGCCGTCGTCGGATCGAGCTGGCCGTGGAAGTCGGTCAGGCCGACGATGTTGACCGGCCGGTACGAGGCGGAGCCCTTGACCACCGGAAGCAGGACCTTGCCCTGGCTCATCTGTGGCTCGGGGATGCCCAGGATGAACGCGAGCGTCGGCGCCAGGTCGATGGTCCGCGCGGTCACGGTGCCCTTGGCGATGCCCTTGCCGCCGGCGAGGAACGTGGCCCGCATGTTGACATTGGCCGCGAGGTCCTGGATGTCCGGCACGTAGCCGTGCTGGCCGAAGAACGCGGAGGCTGCCACGAGCGTTCCCGGGGTGGCCGCGTCGAACTGGTACGGCGGGTAGGCAAAGGCGACGAGGTCGCCGGTCCGGGTCGGGTGCGCCATGTCGGCGGTCGTGCCCGGGCCGTTGGGGATGTAGCGGGCCTCGGCCTTGGTGAAGGTGCGGTCGATGACCTTCCAGCCCTCGGCGCTGCCGTCGTGGGTCCAGTCGTTCGGGTCGGCCAGCGACGCGAAGGCGGTGCGGATCGAGGTCACCGTCGCCGTCGCGTTGGCGAGGGCGACCTGCTGGAGGCCGGCCACGATGGGCTCGCGGCCCGCCAGGTTGAGGTAGATCTGGACGGTACCGCCGGCCCAGCAGGCCTTGGCCTTGCCGATTGTCTCGCCGGTGGCGGGGCGGCAGTTGGAGGTCTGCGGCTTGGACAGCAGGCCGAGATCCACGAGCACCTTGCTCGCGTCAATGGCGAGGAACTGCGGCGCGAAGCCATGATCCGAGGCGACGAAGGTCGTCGGGTCGCGGCCCATGAGCTTGCGGGCGTAGGTCAGCGTCCTGTCCGCCCCGTCGTAGGCGCCGCGGATGAACGCCTCGCGCTGCGCGACGCGGTTGTCCTTGACACCGTCGAGGTTGACGTCGTCGTAGGCCGGGTTGGGGGCGCCGCCGGGCAGGGTCTTCGTGACAAGGCCCAGGAACTGGTGCTGGAACTCGTCGGTCGTCGGGAAGCCCGCGAGCAGGAGGTCCGGCTTGTAGGTCCTGACGACGTACTTGAGCATCGGCAGGTGGGCCGTGGACCAGTACTGGCCCTGCTCGACGTACGTCTCCTCGCTCGTGATGCCCGCCTCGAGGATCGCGAAGTCGGCGGCGGTCGAGGTCGGGAACGCCTGGGCGAGGTACTCGGCAAAGTCGCCGGTGAAGCCCGGCTCGCCCGGCCAGGTCGGCCAGGACGCGATCGCGCGGGTCACGGAGGTGTGGAACAGGCGGACCTCGGACAGGTCTGCGGCCAACCGTTCGACCTTGACCAGCATGCCGGCGGTCCGCCCGGCGGACGCGCCGCCCACGATCTTGACCTTGACGTCGGCCCACTTGCCCTCGGCGAGCGTGCCCACGCCGTCATTCCCGTCCTTCGTCGGCGAGAACAGCACGCGGTCGTAGTTCACTGCGCCGTCATTCGTTCGGTCGAACAGGTAGGCATTGAGGCCGTACTTGTCCGTGCCGAAGTCGAGCACCCGCAGGCGCATCTCCTGGGGCAGGCTGTACGAGGCCGGGACATTGGTCCAGCCGGCGGCCGGGACCGGCGCCGCCTCCGGGAAAGCCGCCTGGCCGGCAAAGCCCGCCGGGTGGTCGTACTGGAGACCGAAGCTTGCGATGAAGCCGGTGCTGTCCGCGGCGGACGTGTAGTTGGTCGCCACGCCGCGACCGGAGAAGAAGCTCCGGAAGTCGATCGTGGGGCCGTTGATGGTGGCGCCGCGGCCACCGGCCCACTCGACCTGGGCGACCTTGAGGCCACCGCGCTCGGCGCTCTGGGCAATGGACTCCGCCTGGAGGACGTTCGCGTCGAACGCGCTCACGCGGCTGCTGAGCGGCTGGCCGTTGATGGCGAAGGTGTTGTTGGTCGAGCCGTGGACGCCTGGCCACGCGCCCGTGGCCAGGCTGTACCAGCCAGCCCCGGTGTTGGGCGGGGCCTCGGTCAGCAGGCCGTTCCCGGCGGCCTTCGTGCCGCCCGTGAGGAATGAGGCCATGGTCGGCAGGCGACCCTGCGAGGCGTAACGGGAGACGATGTCCTGGCGGAGCCCGTCGGCAGCGAAGAAGACGGCGCCGCTGGCGTCGTCGCCCCGGTCCCTGGGACCGGAGGCCACGGCGGGCACGGCGAGCGAGGAGCCCACCAGGGCGAGGATGGCCGGTAGCAGCAGCAGCCGGCGACGGCGGGCAGCAAAGGTCACGAAGTTCACCTCTCGACGAACGGGGGCACACGATGTCGGGTTGGTGGTGGCGATCGAGGCGGGCTGGGCGGGACCGTGCACACGCGCACGCCCACGCTCACGCCCGAGGCCGATCGGCGGGTACATGGAAAGGGTGATCTCGGTCGCGGCGACCCGGCTCTCCAGCGGGCCACGCGGGGACGCGTCCTCCTCCTCAGGAATGGTCTACGGCGAGTGGCTCCCATCCTAGACGCCTCTGGACCGCACCGAAAGCCACAATCGGTCAACGGTGCGTAAACGCACCGACAGGCGTCCCGGCGGGCGGGACGGCCGGGACGCTGACGAGCCCGCCGGCGGGGCCGGCGGGCTCGAGTGCGGGGCTGGGAGGCCGGCCGCGAGGCCGGACGCGACACTACTTCCGGATGTTGGCCATCACGTAGGACGCGTCATCCATCAGGACACGTGCTGCGCCCGAGACGATGTGCCGTCCCGACTCCGTCGCAACGGTCACGTTGAACACGGACAGCATCAGCGTGGCCCGGCGGTACTGGCTGTGGGTGCGGTAGTACTCCGCGGCGTTGAGGAGCGACACCAGCCTCGTCTTGAGGCTGAGCCGGGTGATCTTGTGCTCGGAGTAGGACAGGTTCACGGAGCGGATCA
>JANNHX010000365.1:0-4057 GCA_031404615.1 Chloroflexota bacterium | reverse complement strand
GTTGGACTGCAGCCTGGCCGATCTTGCGGCCGCCGGCCTCCCCGCGGCATCCAAGGTGCGCTTCAAGCTGTTCACCCTGGACCATCGCCTGGTGAGAGGAGAAATCGGGAAGCTGTCGCCGACCGATGCAGACCTCGTGAGTGCGGGACTGACCGAGCTGCTGGGGGGTCACGGGAACGACGATCAGCCGCACCGACCATCCGCCGCAAGCCCACCGGGATCGACCCTACGCTCGAGGCAATCGACCTAGCCTCGGCGCGCGCGAGGCGTCGATCCGGCGGGCATCAGGATCCCGGGGGTCTGCGCTCCGGGCCGCGCGAGGTCGGACGTTGGAACCGGTGAAACCTTCGGCGCGGCGCGCGCATCGGAGGTGCAGGCGGGAGACAGCCGGTCTCCCGGCTTCGGACTTCGGGCCACGGACCACCAGCGCACGTCCTCTCGCCCGGATCAGCCACTTGGGAATCGCTCGGTCGCCGTCGCCCCGTCCCGCTCCTCCTTCGGAGCGACGCTCGGCCTTCGTTCCACGCATGAGCCCGGTTCGTCCCTGCTTCCTCCGGACGGCCCGGGCTCCTGCACGTCCGGCCGCCGGCCACCTGGGCGACGTCAGCCGCCGGACGCAGGTCCCTCGACCGCGTCCACGATTCCGACGACCACCGTCCTCAGCGGCCCGGACGATGCTCCGATGATCTGCCGCGCCGACGTTCCCTCGTCCAGGATCAGCACCGTCTCGCCGGCCCCCGCGCCCACCGTGTCGAGTGCGATCAGGTAGCCGCCGGCCTCGCGGCCGTCGGGCTCCAGGAGGTCCACGAGCAGCAGGGCCCGGCCCTCGAAGATCGGCGACTTGATCGTGGACACCACCGTCCCCACGACCTTCGCGAGCTTCATCGGAGTTCCTCGACCGCGTCCACGATCCCGACGATCGCGTGGTCCACGGGCACAAACCGGTTGTGCATCGCCTCCGCGGCCTCGCGCGCCGCGACGATGGTGACGAGGTCACCCGGCCCGCACGTCTCGAGCGCATCCGCCGCCACGACGGCCTGCCCGACCGGCTCCAGCTTGCGGGTGAGCGGCTGGACGATGAGCAGGCGCATCCCCTCCATGTTGGGGGCCTTGACGGTGGCGACGACGGTCCCGACCACCCGCGCGAGCTGCATCGTTACGTCTCCCCGCCGGTCGCGCTCGTCGTGGCGCCCATGGCCGCGCTGATGCGCGACCCGAACCGTGGGGCGGCCTCGAGCTCCGCCCGCATCTCGCGGTGGAGCTGGGGGATGACGCGCGCGATGGGCGTCCGCGAGCCCGGCACGGCCCCGGAGCTCGCCGCAGGGTCCGAGATCCGCTCCACGGCGATCGCCACCGCCGCCTCGACGTCCGAGACGGACCCGTCGAACAGGAGGTAGCCCTTGCCGCCCAGGCCGTCGGCGAGATGCAGCTCCAGGAGCTGGACCCGAGCGCCCTTCACCCCGGCGTCCGCGGCCTCGATGGTGGCGGCGACCGTCGCGGTCTCCACGATCCCCAGCGCATCGCCGATGCCGGCCCGTCGCGCGCCGCGCAGCGCCGCGACGACCTGGTCCGCGACGTTGGGCAGGAAGACCGTGTCCACGAGGCAGCCCCGGCCCACCTCGAGACCGGCGGCGAGCGCCTCCTCGACATCCGCCACGGCGCCCGCGACGAGCACCAGGTACTTGCCCGGGTGGACGGTCCCGGCGTGGACGACCTCGACCGGCGCGCGCTTGACCATCGCGTCGCCGGCCTCGATACCGACGGCGATCGAGGCGAGCTCGAGCAGCGCGAGCGCTGGCTGGACGGGGTCCCGCGCGAGCGCAGGGGCCGGAGGGGCGGCGTGGCGGACAGGTTTCGGCATCGTCAGACGATCCGCAGCGCGCCGACGACGGTCACGCGGCGCTCCCGGGAGAACGTCCGCGGCCGGGTCATGCCGTCGCCCGAGGGGCTGGCGATTGACACCGTGGCGAAGCCCTCGCCGCCCTCGCCGAGACCGCTGAAGTTGGGGCCGTTGGCCACGAAGATCGAGCAGTTCATCGACCGCGCCATGCGCGTGATCGTCGCGACGTTGGTCGAGTGGATGGATGCCGTGTGGCGGAACCCGTGCTCGGAGCGGACCGCGAGGTCGATCGCCGCGTCGACGTCCTGGACCCGGACCACCGGCAGCACCGGCATCATCTGCTCGGTCCACACCAGCGGGTGGTCGATGGGCACCTCGGCGATGAGGAGGCGCGGCTCCACGGACGGCCGGACGCCGATCTCGCCCAGGATCCGTGACGCGTCCCGGCCGACCCAGGCTGTGTTGATATGGGCGGGCTTGCCGGGCACGAACGCGTCGTCCGTGAAGATCACGCGCTCCAGGCGCCGCAGTTCGTGCTCGGCGAGGACGTAGGCGCCGCTCGCAGCCATCGAGCGGACGAGGCGGTCCGCGATCGACGCGACGGCGATGACGGTCTTCTCGTCGGTGCACACGATGTTGTTGTCGAAGGACGCGCCGCGGACGATGTCGGCGCCGGCCTTCTCGACGTCAGCCGTCTCGTCCACGACGGCCGGCGGGTTGCCGGGGCCCGCGGTGATGGCGCGCTTCTCGGTCTTGAGCGCCTCGCGCACGACGCCGGGACCGCCCGTGACGAGCAGGAGCCGGACGTCCGGGTGGCTCATGAGCCCGCGGGCGCTCTCGATCGTCGGCTCAGCCACGGAGGCGATCAGCCCCGGAGGGCCGCCGGCACCCACGATCGCGCGGTGGATGATGCGCACCGTGGCATTCGAGACCCTGCGCGCCGACGGATGCGCGTTGAAGACGACGGCGTTGCCGGCGGAGATGATCGAGATCGCGTTGTTGATGACGGTCGCCGCCGGGTTGGTGACCGGCGAGATGGAGCCCACGACGCCGAACGGCGCGAATTCGGTGATCGTCATGCCGCCCGCGCCGGACACCGCCTGGACCTCGAGGTCCTCGGGGCCGGGCGTCTTGGTTGAGCAGAGGCGGTTCTTGGTCGTCTTGTCGTCGACCCGGCCCAGGCCGGTCTCCTCCACGGCGAGCCGCGCAAGGGCCCCGGCCTGCTCGAGCGTCGCCTTGCGCACCGCCTCGATGACCACCTTGCGCCGGTCCAGGTCCATCGCGCCCGAGGCAGCGGCGGCCTTCGCTGCGGCGACCGCCTCGTTCAGCGTGGGGTAGACGCCATCGCCCGGCTGGCTCGCGGCGGGCGCGTTGAGCTCCGCACGCATCGCCGCCTGGCGGGCGAGCTGGGGCCCGGGCTCGCCGACGCGCCGGCGGACCCGCTCGATGATGTCGGAGATCTCGCGCTCGTCCATGGGCTACTTGCGATAGACCTCGTTGCCGCCCAGCTCCCAGGTGTCCACGATCGCCATGATCACCGCGTCGCACGGGCGATCCCGCGTGACCTCGGTCTGGCGCGCGGAGCTGCCCGAGGCATAGAGCACGACCTCGCCCACGCCGGCACCCACCGTGTCCACGCCCACCACGTAGGCGCCCGTGGGCTTGTTGTCCACGCCGAGCTGCTGCACGACGAGCATCCGCCACCCCTCCATGAGGGGCTCCTTGCGGCTGGCCACGACGGTCCCCGCGATCCGTCCGAGGAGCATTCGGTCACCTCCAGACCCGGGTCAGGGGGCGGCGCGTGCCGGACGAGCCGGCGCGACCGCCCCCGCGAGGGTCCCAGCGTTGCGAGCGGCCGGTCAGCCGCCGAGCTCGGCCTTCGCCTCGTCCGTGCGGCCCAGCGGCAGCACGGTGTCCACGTTGGCGTGCGGCCGGGCGATGACGTGCGTCGCGACGACCTCGCCGACCTTTGCGGCGCTGCGCGAGCCGGCCTCGACGGCGGCCTTCACCGCGGCGACGTCGCCACGCACGATGGCGGTCACGTAGCCGCCACCCGTCTTCTCGTAGCCCACGAGATCCACCTTGGCGGCCTTGACCATCGCGTCCGCCGCCTCGACGACCGCGGCGAACCCGCGAGCCTCGATCATGCCCAGTGCGTCTGCCATCGGACCCTCTCCGCTTCGATGCTGTCCCGGGCGGCACGGTCGCCGCCGGGTT
>JANNHX010000364.1:0-5492 GCA_031404615.1 Chloroflexota bacterium | reverse complement strand
CTCACCGGGTGCATCAATTCGGGCCCGTCGCCCCAGGCAGGACCACTGGGACGCCACTCTCGGGCGTTCAGCCGCCAGCGACGGAGCCAACTTGAAGCACCACGTGAGTCGCACCAGCGTGTGTCAAGGCGACAGGGAACGGGCGGGGCGAGGACGACAGGGAACGCCCCGGGTCAAGGCGACAGGGAACGCGGGGCTGGAAGTTCGGTTTAACCATGGGCGGTTGCGCGAAGCACCCGCTCCAACGACCGTGGCTCATGCGCGCGAGACCCGGCCTCGATCGCCTCGTGCTGCCAGCCACCTTCCGCAGCTGGGGCGCGAGGCGGACCGGCCGGTTAGTGGGCGGTGAGGCGCTTACGGCGATCAGCAATCAAACTCGCGGTGATTGTGCCTTGGCGCGGCTGCGGCCGCTGTCGCAGGTCTCGACGCTACCGCGGGTGCCGCTTGCGGGCTCTGGCCAGCCAGGCAGCAGCGGCGGCGTACTCGTCGCGTGTGATCACGCCGCGCATCTCCGGGAGACGGGAGTCGAGCTCGTCGAACTGCAGGATCGGTGGCTGCATCGCCAAGAGCGCCTCGACGTACGGGTAGTCCTTGTCCGGGCGCCCGGCTCCGATCTTGGCGAGCACGAGGTCATGCACATCCGGGCTGACGGCAGTGCCGATAGAACCGTCCGGCTTGCGCGTGACGGCGCGCTCGCGCCATCCCGACGGGAGGTGCGGCGTGTGTTCGGAAACAACGTCGACGTACACGCCGCGCTGGCGGTCGATCAACGAGCCGTGGCCGAGCATCAGGCGGACCGAACCGGCACGCGGGTTTGCCGCGATCACCACGTCGATCTCCGGCGACAGCGTGATGGCGCGCGGCAGCTCCGAGTCGTCGAACGAGGCAAGGATCGACTGGCTGCCCACGACGACGACCTCGACGACCTCGGCCGTTGCGGCGACGGCAGCGACCAGCGCGTCGAAGTCCGCCCTACGCATGAGCGGACTCCCCGCGCTCCAGCCAGGTGCTGAAGGCGGAGACGATGCGGTCGCGCTCGGCCTGGTCGATGAGGAAGCGGAAGGGCGAGACACTCTGGAGCGTGATCGACTCGGTGTCCGTTCCGGTGAGCGTCCGCATGACAGCCTCTGGCCCCTCGTTGATGCGCTTGCGCCACAGACGGATCCACGCTGCGGCACGCGGCTCGCGCTGGGCCTGCCAGACGAGCGTGCGACGGGCCTTGGCGCACGATCCGGCAGGATCACGGGCTACCTGGGCCGCGGCGGCACGGGACAGCCACAGGAGCAGGAGGTGCGAACTGTCCATCTCGCTCGCCCGCAGGAATCGGTTGAGCTCGTCCTCGGCGATGCGGCGGTGCGTGCCGGCCCGCGTGCAGGCGAGCGTTCCCCTGTCGCAGAGGATCGCGACCTGCTGGCGGGACACGCCCAGGCGCTTGGCTGCCTGACCCGTCGTGAGAATCGTGTTCATACGGACATCAAACGTCATAAACGTCAGAAACGCAAGCGAATCGACCTTCTCGGTTGGCCGCCCCAGGGCACCCAGACGCCACTGGTGTGGCTGGGGGAGGCGCTTCGCCACGAGTGCGGCCTGAACGAGGAAGACCTCGATCTCCTCGCGGTAGACGAGGCTCGCCAGCGGCTCATGCAGCACCGGTCCAAGCCGCGAGGCTGACCCTTTCGTGGCACCACAGCGCGGGCGTCGGAACCCGTCGCGTGTCCATGCGCCCGCCCGCCCGCGTCGATGGTCGGTGTAGCATCGGCCACGATGGTTGACCAGCCCGCCGCGGCCCCCGCCGCCCAGCCCACTGCCGCCGCCACCCGTTCCGCCGCCCGCGAGGACCGCCCTGAGGCGACCCGCTCCATCGAGGGCATCACCCAGGTCTTCCGCAGCCACGGCTACATCGCCGAGCGCTCGCTGGCGACCACCGTGTTCCTCGCGCTGGAGCTCGGGCGACCACTCCTCCTGGAGGGCGAGGCCGGCGTGGGCAAGACGGAGCTCGCGAAGGTCCTGGCCAAGAGCCTCGGCACCAGGCTGATCCGCCTCCAGTGCTACGAGGGCCTGGACGTCAACACCGCGGTCTACGAGTGGAACTACCCGCGCCAGATGCTGGAGATCCGGCTGCTCGAGGCGCGCGGCGAGATCGACAAGGCCAGCACCCACGACATCTTCTCCGCCGACTTCCTGCTCAAGCGACCGCTCCTCCAGGCCCTCGAGGACGACGATGGGACCGCGCCCGTCCTCCTGATCGACGAGATCGACCGTGCGGACGAGGAGTTCGAGGCCTACCTGTTGGAGATCCTCTCGGACTTCCAGGTCACGATCCCCGAGATCGGCACGATCCGCGCCGCGAAGGCGCCGCGCGTGATCCTGACCTCGAACCGGACGCGCGAGGTCCACGATGCCCTCAAGCGACGGTGCCTCTACCACTGGATCGACTACCCGACGGCGGCCAAGGAGTTCGAGATCGTGTCGACCCGCGTGCCGGACGCCCCGCGCCGCTTGGCCGAGGAGGTCGTGGCCTTCGTCCACCGCCTGCGCACCGCGGACCTCACCAAGGTCCCGGGCGTCGCGGAGACGCTCGACTGGGCCGCTGCGCTGCTGAGCCTCGGCGCCACGGAGCTCGCGCCCGACGTGGTCGACGAGACCCTCGGCGTGGTCCTCAAGTACGAGGAGGACATCCGGCAGGTCCGCGGCGCGACGGCGCGCCAGTACCTCGCCGAGGCCAACGCCGGGGCGTGACGGTGGCCCGCGTCGACCTGCACTGCCACACGTCGGCAAGCTTCGACGGCGTCGCGGACCCGGCCGCGCTGGTCCGACGCGCAGCCGAGCGCGGGCTCACGCACCTCGCGGTCACGGACCACCAGACGCTCGACGGTGCCCGCCGTGCCGCAGACGCCGCCGACGCCGCGCACCCCGCCGACGCCGCGCACCCCGGCCTGGTCGTCATCATCGGCTGCGAGACAACAACCACGGATGGCGACCTGGTCTTCCTGTTCCTGGAGCGGCCGCTGCCGCCAAACCTCACCGCCCGGGACACCATCGCCGCCGCGCGGGAGCAGGGGGCCCTCGTCGGCATCCCGCATCCCTTCGATCACACCAGGCGGTCCCTGCTGCTCGATCCGGCGCACGAGGGGCTCGCGAGCATGGTGGACTGGATCGAGACGATGAACGGGCGCGTGGGCCACCAGGCCGCGAACGACCAGGCCGCGGCCCTGGCAACAAAGCTGGGTGTGCCCGGAATCGGCGTGTCGGACGCGCACACGCTGATCGAGGTCGGGACCGTCCACACGGAGACGACGGGCGATCCCGGCACGCCCTCGGGCCTGCTCGCGGCGATCCGCGGGCCGATGACGATCGTCCGGGCCGCGCCGGCCGCGCCTCCCCGCGGTCCGCTCGCCCGGCTGCTCCACCGGGGCACGGGTCCAGTGGGGTCCGCGCGGTGACGACGCAGGCGACGACGCCGACCCCGGTACCGGTCTGTCCCTACCTGGGCCTGGCGGACGATCCGGCCACGCACCTCGTGTTCCCGTCGCATTCGCAGCGGTGCCACGCGACCACGCGGCCCTCCACCATCGAGACCGCCAAGCAGGCAAAGGACTGTCTCACCGAGGCGCACACGGCCTGCTCGCGGTATCGCCCGTACCCGACTCCGGTGCCGCACGGCGCGGTCCGGGCCGCGATGGCCGCCGAGGCCCTGGAGCCCGGGCATCCCACGAGGCCCCAGGGCTCGGGCCAGCGCGCACCCTGGACCGCCCTGGTCGCGGCGATCATCGTCCTCGGCCTGGTCGGGATCGTCCTGGGTGTGGGGCTCGCGAGCATCATGGGCGGTACCCCGCCAGCAGCCGGCAGCCCGGGACCGGGCGTGACCGCAGGGACGCCACCGTCGCCCACGCGAGCCTCGACCCCGGCGCCGAGTCAGACGCCGATCCCGACGCCCACCGCGACACCGATCCCGACGCTCACCGCGACACCACCGCCATCCGCCGAGCCCACGCCCACGCCGGCCCCGACGCCCCTCGTCCACCGCGTCAGGCGCGGCGAGACCCTGACCGGGATCGCGGAGCGGTACAGCGTGACCATCGAGGCGATCCGGAAGGCGAACGGGCTCCAGGACCCCAACCTCATCGTCGTGGGCCAGCTCCTGGTCATCCCGGCGCGCTAGGAGAGTGGGGGGCCGGATGGCACCCATAGACCGGGCCCTCTGTGTGCCGACGCGCGCTGTCGGACGACCTATGCTGCGGGGTGGGCTTACCCCGTGGGTTACACTATGGCTGCCCCGCACAATTGCCGCGCACCGCGGTCCGTTGATCTCTGCCATGGCTCCGCGAGGAGGAAGGTTGCAGATGCACATTCGTCGTACGCCGCTCGGGGGCCTTTTCGCCGGCCTCCTGCTCACGCTCGCCTTCGCCGCGACGGCCCTCGGCTATGCCGGGCAGGTCGCCGCCACCGTCACGGTCTCCGGGCCGTCCGGTATCCAGGCCTGCGGAACCCCCATCACGCTCAGCGCCCGTATCCAGGAGCTCGGTGGCGCCCTCATCTCGGGCCAGCCGGTCACCTGGTCGTTCGCCAGCGGCAACGTGACCGGGGACAAGATCCTCACCGCGACCAGCACCACCAACGCCAACGGCGTCGCCACCACCCGCGTCCAGTTCGCGTGCTCGCCGCACAGCGTCACGTTCCGCGCACTTGCCGACAACGCCAGTGGGACGGTCGTCATCCGCGTCTCGGGCGAGGGTCTGCCGCGCACCGACACGATCTCGGGCACATCCTTCCCGGCCATCGCGCTCGCCGCCCTGGCGGTGCTCCTTGGCTCCGGCATGATGCTCCGCCGGTTCGCGCTGGCCCGCCGCTGACGCTCACCCGGTGGCTGGGGGCTGACATCGCGCCGTTCGGTCCGTGACGGAGTCCGGGCCGAAGCGCCGTCATCGCCGCCATCGCCGATCGCCGCTCCGCCGCGCGATCCGTTCGCTCGGTCTTGATCGCAGCCGCCCTCGGGTGGCGCTCCTCCTGGCGGCCGTCGTCATCATGGTGGCGGTGGCCGCCGTCGCGCTCGGCGGCCGAACCGGCCCAGGCACCGCCGTGGCATCGCCGTCTGCCTCGCCCGCGCGCTCCCAGGCGCCCTCAGGCTCCCCGAGCCCCACCGGCACGCTGCCTGCCGTCCCCACCGCCACACCGCTCGCCACGCCCGCGCCACTGCCGGAGGGCATCGTGGCGCGCCGGATCCGGATCCCGCGCCTGGGCATCGACCTCCAGGTCGTGGAGGGTGACGGCCAGGACGCCCCGATGAACAAGGCGGCACACTACCCGGGCACGGGCTGGCCGGACGGCGGGACCAACATCTACATCTACGGGCATGCCCAGGAGGGGATGTTCCTCTCGCTCTGGGATGCCAGGGTGGGCGACGAGGTGTTCCTGGACCTCAAGGACGAGAGCACGCGCCGCTACGTCGTGACCGAGGTGCTGCCCAAGGTCGCCTGGAACGCTCTCGAGTA
>JANNHX010000363.1:0-3600 GCA_031404615.1 Chloroflexota bacterium | reverse complement strand
AGTCGAAGATGAAGCGGTGGGCGTTGACGATGGCCGCTGGCCCCACGTACTCTGGCTGCGCCCAGAACGAGGGACACGACGAGGTGCAGGCCGCACACAGGATGCACTTGGTGGTGTCGTCGAACTTCGCCCGGTCCGCGGCCGACTGGCGGCGCTCGCGCTCGGGCACGATGCCCTCGTTCTGGAGGAAGGGCTCCACGCTCCGGAACTTGGCAAAGAAGCCCTCCATGTCGACCACGAGGTCCTTCATCACCGGCAGGCCCGGCAGCGGTGCCACCGTGATCTTCTTGCCACCCAGCTGGTCGACGCGGATCTTGCACGCGAGGCGGTTCCGGCCGTTGATCAGCATGGCGTCCGACCCGCAGACGCCGTGGGCGCAGGAACGCCGGAACGTCAGCGTCCCGTCCTGCTCGTACTTGACCTTGTGGAGGAGGTCCAGGACGCGGTCCATCGGACCGGCCTCGACCGTGTACCGCTCCTCGTGCGGCTTCGCGTCCTTCTCTGGGTCGTAGCGGAGGATCCGCAGCTCGACAGTCATCGCTCGCTCCCCCGCCCTAGTAGACACGCGGCTTGGGCTGGAACTTCGTGATCGTGACCGGCTTGTAGGCCAGCTCGACCGCGCCGTCCGCGCCCCGCGTCGCGAGGGAGTGGGCCAGGAAGTTCACGTCGTCCCGCTCCGGGTAGTCCTCCCGGCTGTGGGCGCCGCGGCTCTCCCTGCGGTTGATGCACGCCGCGACCATCGTCTCGGCGCAGTCGAGCAGATAGCCCAGCTCGCGCGCCTCGAGGAGGTCCGTGTTGAAGACTTTGCCCTTGTCGTCGACGCTCACGTTCGCGTAGCGCCCCTTGAGCTCGGCGACCTTCGCGCGGGCACGCTCGAGACCCGCCGCGTCGCGGTAGACCCCGGCGTCGTCCATCATCACGTCGGCCAGCTCATGACGGAGGGCCTCCTTGCGCTCGCCCTTCGCGCGGCCGCGGATGGCCTCGAGCTCGCCGCGCACCGGGTCCATGACCTCCTCGGAGACCTCCGGGAGGTCCAGGCCGCGGATGTCGCGCGCCATCTGGCGCCCGGCCCGCCGCCCGAACACGAGCAGGTCCACGAGCGAGTTCGTCCCGAGGCGGTTGGCCCCATGGACGGACACGCAGGCCGTCTCGCCCGCCGCGTAGAGCCCGGGCACAACCGTGTTGGCCGCGTCGCGGGTCACCTGCGCGAGCAGGTTGGTGGGGACGCCGCCCATCGCGTAGTGGGCGGTCGGCTGGATCGGGATGGGGTCCGTGTAGGGCTCGATGCCCTGGTACACCCGGACGAAGTCCGTGATATCCGGCAGCTTCTCGTCGATCTTCTTGCGGCCGAGGTGGCGCACGTCGAGATAGACGTAGTCCTTGCCGTCGATCCCGCGGCCGGCCCGGATCTCCTGGACGATGGCCCGGCTGACCATGTCGCGCGGCGCCAGCTCCATGAGCTTGGGTGCGTAGCGCTCCATGAACCGGAAGCCGTCGTTGTCGAGGAGGTAGGCCCCCTCGCCGCGCGCGGCCTCGGACAGCAGGATCCCGATGCCCACGATGCCCGTGGGATGGAACTGGTAGAACTCCATGTCCTGCGCCGGGACGCCATGCCGGTAGGCGAGCGACACGCCGTCGCCGGTAAGGCTGAAGGCGTTGCTGGTCACCCGGAACATCCGCCCGAACCCGCCGGTCGCGAGCATCACCGCCTTGGCGCGCAGCGTGACCAGCTCGCCGTCGGCGATCCGGCAGGCCACGACGCCGGCGGCGCGTCCGCCCTGTCCCAGCTCGCCGCCCTCGGTGACGAGGTCCACGACGTGGTACTCGTCGTAGAACTTGACGCCGTGCTTGACGCACTGCTGGTAGAGGGTCTGCAGGATCATGTGGCCGGTGCGGTCGGCGGCGAAGCACGCCCGCATGACCGGCCCCTCGCCGTAGTTGCGGGTGTGCCCGCCGAACCGGCGCTGGTCGATCCTGCCGTCGGGCGTGCGGTTGAACGGCAGCCCCATGTGCTCGAGCTCGATCACCGTCTCGATGGCCTCGCGGGCGAGCACCTCGGCCGCGTCCTGGTCAACCAGGTAGTCGCCACCCTTGATGGTGTCGAACATGTGCCATTCCCAGTGGTCCTCCTCCTGGTTGCCCAGGGCGGCACAGACGCCACCCTGCGCGGCGCCGGTGTGGGAGCGGGTGGGATAGAGCTTGGTCAGGACCGCCGAGTCGATGCCGGCCTTGGCCAGCTCGAGGGCGGCCCAGAGGCCGGCGCCGCCCGCCCCGACCACGAGGGCGTCATGGTCGCGGATCATGCGGGTACCTCCGGGGGCATCGGGAGGCCCACGACGACCATCGTGCCCATGAGGAACAGGACGATGCCGGCGAGGTAGAGGAACAGCGTGAGGATGGTCCGCTTGCCGCCGCTGGTGTAGTCACCGATGACGGTTCGCACGCCCATGAAGGCGTGGAACAGCACGAAGGTGAGCATCAGCCAGTCGACCGTCCGCTGGGCCATGCTCGCCCAGCGCGCCGTGACCCAGACGGAGTTCTGGATCGCCGGGTCGTACACGAAGTGGACGATGATGTAGTGCGACAGGGCCGTGATGAACAGGCCGATGCCGGTCAGCCGCATCAGGTACCAGATGGCGAGTTCCCATCCGCTGCCCTGCGGCCTCGCGCGACCGGAGCGCGTCACCTGGTAGCTCATGATCCGAACCTGAAGGGGGGCTCCAGCCCGAAGGCCGGAACCATGATCTGGATGAGGATCGGCAGCCCGATCACCACGAACAGGACCCAGTTGAGATACCAGAGCTGCTTGTGGTAGCGGGTCATCGATGGCCAGAAGTCCATGATGATGATCCGGAGGCCGTTGAGCGCGTGGTACAGCAGCGCCGCCCCGAGAAGCGACTCCATGACCCGGCCGAACGGGCTCGAGTAGATCGCCAGAACCTCGTTGTAGAGGTCCTTGTTGACTCCCACGAGCCAGATGTCGAGGACGTGGAGCAGGATGAACGCCCAGATGGCGACACCCGAGATGCGGTGGAACGCCCAGGCGTACATTCCCTCGCTGCCCCGATACCGCAGGAGCATGGAGCCTCCGTGTCTCCGGCCCGCTCCTCGCGGGTCGTGCTGGTCCAGGCGGTCCGGCGTCAGCCGAGCCGCGCGATGATGGCGTCCGCGAACTGGCTGGTGCCGGCTGGGCCGCCCAGGTCGTACGTCGTGGCCTTGCCCTCCGCGATGACCTCGCGCAGGGCCGTCTCCACCCGGACCGCCGCGTCCTGCTCGCCCAGGTGGCGGAGCATGAGCACGCCCGAGAGGAGCAGCGCCGTGGGGTTCGCCTTGTTGAGGCCCGCGTACTTCGGCGCGGAGCCGTGCACCGGCTCGAAGACCGAGGCATCCGGGCCGATGTTGGCACCCGGGGCGACGCCGAGGCCGCCTACCAGACCGGCGCACAGGTCGCTGACGATGTCGCCATAGAGGTTCGGCAGCACCATCACGTCGTACAGCTCGGGCTTCTGCACGAGCTGCATGCACATGTTGTCGACGATGCGGTCCTCGAACTCGATCCGTCCGGCGTAGTCCGCGGCAACCGTACGGCAGGACTCCAGG
>JANNHX010000362.1:0-5199 GCA_031404615.1 Chloroflexota bacterium | reverse complement strand
GTCGAGGACGAGGCCCTCCTGGTGGCGGTCCTCGGGCAGGTAGGCGATGCCCTCGTGCATCGCGTTCGACGGCGCCGCGAAGTCCACGGGCTTGCCCTCGAGCCGCACCTCGCCGCTGTCGCGGCGGTCGATCCCGAACAGGACCCTCGCCACCTCGGTGCGCCCGGCGCCGACGAGGCCCGCGAGCCCCACGATCTCGCCCGCGCGAACCGAGAAGCTGATGTCGCGGAAGACGCCGACCCGCGTGAGCCCGCTCACCTCGAGCAGGACGTCGCCGATGGGGTTCTCGATCTTGGGGAACAGCGAGACCGTGCGCCCGACCATGTGCCGGATCAGGTCGGCGGTCGTGAGGTTGGCGGTGTCCTCCGTCACGACGTGCCGGCCGTCGCGGAAGACGGTGGCGCGGTCGCAGAGCGCGAACACCTCGTCCAGCCGATGGCTCACGAACAGGATCGCGACGCCGCGGTCCCGGAGCCGGCGGACGATGGTGAACAGCCGTTCCACCTCGTGGGCGGACAGGGAGGCCGTGGGCTCGTCGAGGACCAGGATGCTCGCTTCGGCCGAGAGGGCCTTCGCGATCTCGATGAGCTGCTGGTCAGCCATCGAGAGGCCGCGGACCGGCGCCGAGACGTCGAACTGGACGTCCAGCTCGGCGAACAGCGCCTGGGCCGCCTTGCGCATGCCGCGCCAGTCGATGGTCCCGAGGCGCCCCGACGGCGCGTGCCCGATGAAGACGTTCTCGGCGACCGTGAGATCGGGGAACAGCCGCGGCTCCTGGTGGACGACGGCGATCCCGAGCGCGCGTGACCGCGCGGGGCCCGCGATGGTGATGGGCTCGCCCCGGAGCAGGATCGTCCCCGCGTCCGGCTGGTGGACGCCCGCGAGGATCTTGACCAGCGTGCTCTTGCCCGCGCCGTTCTCGCCGACCAGCGCGTGGACCTCGCCCGCCCGCAGGTCGAGCGAGACCTCGGTCAGGGCCGCGGTCGCCGCGAAGCGCTTGGAGATGCCGCGCAGCTCGACCGCGGGCACGGCGGGCTCGGCGGGCTCGGCTGCCTCCGGCCGGTCGGCCGCGACGATGCCGGTCACCGGTCGGACCTCGCGGGGACGAGCATGACCTGGATCCCCACCTCGCGGAGCGCCGCCACCATGTCGGCGGGGGCCCGCTCGTCCGTGATGATCCCGGTCAGCCTGTCCGTGCGGCAGAACGTGGCCGAGGCGGTGCGGCCGAACTTCGTGTGGTCCACGAGCGCGTAGACCTCGCGCGCGGCGGCCACCATCGAGCGCTTGATCTGGGCCTCCTCCTCCATGGCGTCCGAGAGCCCGGCCTCCATCGTCAGGCCGACGGCCCCGACAAACGCCTTCTGGACGTTGACGCGGCGGAACACGCCATCGCCGAGTGGTCCGACGACCGAGAGTGCCTCGGCGCGCACGCGGCCGCCCAGCAGGAGCACCGTGATGCCGGGGTGCCCGGCAAGCTCCAGGGCGATCCGGATGCTGTTGGTGATGACCGTGAGCTGGTGCCAGGCCGAGCGCTCCTTGAGGTGGCGCGCGACATAGAGGGCCGTGGTGCTCGCGTCGAAGACGATGCTGTCGCCGTCCTGGACGAGCGCCGCCGCGGCCGCGCCGATGCGCCACTTCTCGTCGCGCTGGAGCCGTTCGCGGACCTCGAACGCGGGCTCGGGGCGGCTCGACGTCCGGGGCGCGATCGCGCCGCCGTGGGTCCGGACGACGCGGGCCTCACCCTCGAGGACCAGCAGGTCCTTGCGGATCGTCACGGGCGACACGCCGAACTGGACGGCGAGGTCGGTCACGCGGACGCGCCCCGCGGCGGTGACCATCTGCGCGATCTGCTCCTGGCGCTCCGGGGCGAACACGGCCTCGGGTGCAGCTGCCGGTCTCACAAGCGGGTCCTGGCTCCGAAACGAAAGTGGATGGGCCGGTTTCGAAACTTCGCTTGGTTGCGATTGAGAGCACTTTGGCGCGCATCAGGGCGGATGTCAAGCGCGAATGGCCCCAATCCTGGCCCCGGGGCTTGAGTCCGCCGTTGCGATCCCGTACCATGCCGGTTCACAACCAATCGCAAGCACTCGTAATGACCCGTACAGCAATGAGCCCGGTCGGCGAGGTCGCCGGCGGGCGTCGTCGTGGGAGGCAGGACCACCGATGCACACCGCCGAGGCGGCGACGGAGCCCGGGCCCGTCGGGCACGTGATCGTCAACACCCACGTCCACGTGCCGCCCAACTTCTCGGCGTTCGCGACCCCGGAGAAATCGGTGGCGGCCGCGAGTGCCGAGGGCGCGCGTGTCGTCGGCATCTCCAACTTCCACGACCAGCGGGTCTACCGGCGCTTCGCCGACGCCGCGCTCGCCGCGGGGATCCTGCCGGTCTTCGGGCTCGAGTTCATCACCGTCGTCGCCGACCTGCGCGATGCCGGGATCCGCGTCAACGACCCGGGCAACCCCGGCCGCATGTACCTGTGCGGCAAGGGCGTGGACCCGTTCCGGGAGCCCACCGGGGCGGCAGCGCGCATCGCGGCGGACGCGCGTGCGGCCAACGTCGCCCGGGCCCGCACCATGGCCGGCCTGCTCCGTGACCACTTCGCCGCGGCTGGCCTCGCAACCTCGCTCGACGACGCGGCCATCACGTCCGACGTGGCGGAGCGCGCCGGGGTCCCCGAGGCCTGGGTCGTGCTCCAGGAGCGCCACATGGCGATGGCCTTCCAGGAGGCGCTCTTCCTCCAGGTCCCGCCCGAGCGCCGTGTGGCGGTCCTGGAGCGCGCCTTCGGCACCGCCCCGGCCGCCCCGGTCGAGGACGCGGTCGCGGTGCAGGGCGAGATCCGCTCGCGGCTGATGAAGGCGGGCTGCGCCGCGTTCGTCGCGGAGTCCGCGCTCAGCTTCGAGGATGCCGTCCGGCTCGTGCTGGAGACGGACGGCATCCCGGCGTACCCCACGCTCGCAGACGGCGTGTCGCCGGTGTGCCCGTTCGAGGCCTCGCCCGAGGCGCTCGCCGCGGAGCTCAAGGGCCGCGGCATCCACATGGCCGAGCTCATCCCCGACCGGAACGCGCCGGAGGTCGTGGACGCCTACGTCGCGGCCTTCCGTGCCGCGGGCATCGCCGTCACGGCCGGGACGGAGCACAACACCCTCGATGCCATCCCGTTCGATCCCGCCTGCCGCGGCGGCTTGCCCCTGTCTCCGGGGGCCCGGGCGGTCTTCTGGGAGGGGACCTGCGTGGTCGTGGCACACCAGTACCTGCGGGCCGCCGGGCGGCCGGGGTTCGTGGATCGCAACGGCGTGCCTGCGGCCGGCTTCATGGACGACGACGCCCGCATCCGCTGGTTCGCGGATCTCGGGGCGCGCGTGATCGCGGGCGGGGAGGTGGCCTCGTGAGCGCACCCGGACGCGGGCTGCCCGACGCCGGGCCGATCCTGGCCGAGCTGATCGCGCTGGCGCAGCGGTTCGGGCGGGACCCGGAGTTCTCGCGCGGGGGCGGCGGCAACGCCTCCGCCAAGGCGGACGGCGTCCTGTGGATCAAGCCCAGCGGCGTCCCCCTCGCGACGCTGGAGGCCGAGGACCTCGTGCCGCTCGACGTTGCCCGGCTGCTCGAGATGCTCGAGGCGCCCGAGGCGCCCCGTGTCCCGGGCGAGGACCCGGTCATGCGAGCGGCGGAGGAGGCCCGCCTGGCGCCGGCCGGCGGCCGGCGGCCGTCGGTGGAGATCCTGTTCCACGCCCTGCTCCCGGAGCGATACGTCCTCCACACGCACCCGATCCTGATCAACGCCGTGACCTGCAGCGCGGATGGCGAGGACGTCGCACGGCGGCTCTTCGGCGACGACATCGTCTGGGTGCCGTACACGGACCCGGGGCCGCCCCTCGCCCGCGCCATCCGGGATGCCCGCGAGGCGCACGCGCGCCGGTCGGGCGGCACGGCCCCGCGGATCACGCTCATGCAGAACCACGGGCTCATCGTCTCCGCCGACACGACGGCCGAGGTGGACGCCGCCTGCCGCCACCTGGTCGAGGCCGTCGAGGCGGCTGTCGCCGCATCGTCGCCCCTGGCCGAGCCCGGAAGCGCGGATCCCGCGCGGGCCGTCGCGCTCATCGACGCCGTCGCTCCCGCGCTCCGGGCGCTGCTTTCCCCGGCGTCGCGTCGTGTCGTCGTCTTCGACGACTCGCCGTCCGCGGCCTTCACGGCCACGCCCCAGGGTCGCGCCTTCGTCGCGGGGGGACCCCTCACGCCGGACCAGATCGTCTACGCGGGCTCCTGGCCGCTGCTGCTGGACCTCGACGGGGTGGACCCCGCGGACGCCGGGTCGCTCGCGGCCGCGCGGCTCGCCACACACGTCGAGTCGCACGCGGAGGCGCCGGTCATCGTCGCGGTGCCCGGGGTCGGACTGTTCGCCGTCGGTGACACCTGGGCCGAAGCCGACACCGCCCGGCACATCTATCTCGATGCGCTGCGCGTGGGCGAGGCGGCCAATCGTCTCGGCGGCGTGCGGCACCTTGCGGATGTCGAGCGTGCGTTCATCGAGGACTGGGAGGCCGAGGCGTACCGCAAGCAGGTCGCCGCGGGGGATCGCCAGCCCGGTCGGGCCGCCGGGCGCATCGCGCTGGTGACGGGCGCCGCCCAGGGCTTCGGGCTCGCGATCGCGGAGGGCCTTGCCGCCGAGGGTGCCCACGTGGTCCTCGCCGACCTCAACATGCCCCTCGCCGAGGCCAACGCCGCGGACCTCGAGGCACGCTTCGGGTCCGGGCGCGCGTTCGCCGTCGCGATGGACGTCACCGACGAGGCGAGCGTCGCGGCCGGCATGCACGCCGTCGTGCGCCGCTACGGCGGGCTCGACGTCCTCGTCTCGAATGCGGGGGTCCTGAGGGCCGGTGGCGTGGCCACCCAGCCGCTCGCGGAGTTCGACCTTGTCACCCGGGTCAACTACCGGGGCTACTTCCTCGCCGTGCGGTTCGCCGCCCCGGTCATGGCCCGCCAGCACCGCGCCAACCCGTCGTGGTGGACCGACGTCATCGAGATCAACTCCAAGTCCGGCCTCACGGGCTCGAGCCGCAACAGCGCCTATGCCGGGTCCAAGTTCGGCGGCATCGGCCTCACCCAGTCGTTCGCGCTCGAGCTGGTGGACCAGGGGATCAAGGTCAACGCGATCTGCCCCGGCAACTTCTTCGACGGGCCGCTGTGGTCGGATCCCG
>JANNHX010000361.1:0-8678 GCA_031404615.1 Chloroflexota bacterium | reverse complement strand
CCGGGCCGGTAGCTCAACGGTAGAGCAAGTGACTCTTAATCACTAGGTTCAGGGTTCGAGTCCCTGCCGGCTCACCAACGTTCGCGCACCCAGCCCCTTCGGCCCGCCGGAGGGGTTCTCGCGTTCCCGCCCCTCGCCGTTCGTGACCCGGTCGTCACGCGGAATCGGCGCCTCGGATCCGTCCGCGTGGTCTATCCTGCGCCCACACCCGACGACCGAGCAGCCGCGCACCCCCGGAGGCCCCCATGGCGAACCTCAAGATCTCCAGCGATCTCCTCGCCATGTTCATCGCGGCCCTGCTGTTCACGGCGCTGGGCGTCGTGACCGGCGCATTCTTCCTGACGATCCTCTGCGGCTCCTGCCTCGCCCTGATCGTGCTCGAGCTGATCGTCACGCGCGGCCACGTCACGGAATAGCCGGGCGCCCGTTCGGCCGACCGTGCCGGACCTCGAGCAGCCGCCTGCGGGCGACACCTGTCGGGGATGCGGCACGGCGCACCCGCGCAGCGGGCTACGATCCGTGTCATGAGCGCCCGCGCGCGACACCTCGCGCAGCTCGTCCTTGCCACCGGCCTGTCACTCGCGACGGCGACCGTGGCCGTGGCGATCCTCCAGGACGTTGCCTCCGTTGGCAACGCGTCGGCCGCCTATCTCGTTGCCGTGGTGCTGGTCGCGCTCCTCGTCGGGACGGACGGCGCGGTCGTCACGGCCGTGGGTGCGGCAGCGCTCTACAACTTCCTGTTCACGGAGCCGCGGTACACGTTCGCGATCCACGACTCGGGCGTGCTGCTCAGCGTCGTCCTGCTGCTCTTCGTCGGCATCGTCGTCGGCCAGCTCGCGGCGCTCCAGCGCCAGCGCGCGGAGGCGGCGAGCGCCCGCGAGCGGGAGGCCCGCGCGCTGTTCGGCGTGAGCCGGTCGCTCGCGACACGAGCGTCGATGGGCGAGGCCCTCACCGGCATCCTGGACGTCCTCGCGACCGAGGCCGGCCTCGAGCGCGCGTGGGTGGGCATCGGCGGGGACCCGGCTTCCGAGACGGTCGCGGCCGACACCGGTGACGGGCGCCCACCCGCGGCCCCCGGCCGGCTCCGGATCCTCCAGCGGGCTCCGGGCGAGGAGCCCGCGCGCTGGCTGCTGGTCCAGCGGCCCGGGGTGGCGACGCGTTCGCCGGCGAGGCTCGATACCTACCGCGTCCGGATCGAGGCGAGCGGCGAGCCCCTGGGCTCCATCTGGGCGACCCGCGCCCGCGTCGCCTCCGATCCGGACGGGGTCCAGACGCGGCTCCTCGCGGGCACCGCGGACCAGGTCGGCCAGGCCATCACCCACGACCGCGCCGCGGACCAGTCGCGGGCCGCCGAGGTCGCGCGCCAGAGCGACGCGCTCAAGTCGGCGCTCCTGCAGTCCGTCTCGCACGACCTGCGCACGCCGCTCGCGACGATCCGGGCCGCCGCCGGGAGCCTGCGCCCGGGCGAGCCGTTCTCCGACGAGGACCGGCGCGCGAGCGCGGACGCCATCGAGCGCGAGGTCGCCTACCTCGACCGGCTCGTGACCAACCTGCTCGACCTGTCGCGGATCGAGGCCGGGGCGTTGCGGCCAAGCCGCGAGCTGTTCGACCTGGATGACCTGCTCGCGCGAGCGCTCGAGAGCGCTCGGGCCCGCCTGGACGGGCGGAGGCTCGAGGCGGACCTGCGCTCGGCGCCGGTCGAGGTGGACCCGGTCTTCGTCGACGAGGCCGTGACCAACGTGCTCGACAACGCGCTCAAGTACACCCCGCCCGGCTCACGCATCCGGGTCATCGCCCGGGATGTCGCGCCGGACCGCGTTCGGCTGACCGTCGACGACGACGGCCCCGGTGTCCCGGACGAGCTCCTGCCGAGGCTGTTCGAGAAGTTCTACCGGGTGCCGCGCGGACGGCGGCCGTCCCCCGCGGGGGCCGGCCTCGGGCGCGCGGTCGGGCGCGGCCGCGTCGAGGCCACCGGCGGGTCGGTGACGGCGCGTCGCGGCGAGCTCGGTGGACTCGCGGTGGACCTCGAGTTCCCGGCCCGCGCCGTGCCGCTCGCCCCGGCCGGGGACGAGGTTCCGGGCCCGGCCCCTGACCTCGCCGGGACGCCCGCCGGGGGAGCGATGCCGTGATGCGTGCCCCCGGTCCCGGCGGTCCCACGATCCTCGTCGTCGAGGACGATACCGAGACGCGCTCGGCCCTCGTGCGCGAGCTCATCGCGGGCGGCTACGCGGTCGTGGAGGCGGCCGACGGCCGGACGGCGCTCGAGCGCTGGGCCCTCCGCCGCCCGGACCTCGTGCTGCTCGACCTGGGCCTGCCGGACATGGACGGGTTGCGGGTCGTGGCCGCGATCCGGCGTGAGGCCGCGACCCCGATCGTGATCCTCTCGGGCCGCTACGAGGAGCGCGAGAAGGTCGAGGCGCTGGATCGCGGCGCGGATGACTACGGGACCAAGCCGTTCGGCGTCGACGAGCTTCGCGCCCGGATCCGGGTCGCCCTGCGGCGCGCCGCAGGACCGGGCGGCGACCTCGAGGGGCGCATCGCGGCCGGGCCGCTGGTCCTCGACTCGGGGGCGCACGAGGTCCGCATCCACGGCCGTCCGATCGACCTGACCCCGCGCGAGTTCGAGCTGCTGCGGGTGCTCCTGACCCACCGCGGCCGTGTCGTGACGAAGGGCCGGCTCCTGCGGGCGGTCTGGGGCGAGGCCTACCAGGGCGAGGACAGCTACGTCTATGTCCACGTCAGCCAGCTCCGGCGCAAGCTCGCCGCAGCGGACCCGGGCGGGCGGCTGGACGGGCTGATCCGCACCGAGCCCGGCGTCGGCTACCGGATCGGCGAGGTGTCGGACACCCCGACGCGTCCGGGGCCTTTAGGGAAACCTTAGGGCTCCGCTACTCGGTCGCAACCGATCATTCTTGGCGGCCGGGGAGATGCTGTGTCCATGGCAACTCAGCCGGTCACTGCCCTGCACCTCGTCGCCGCCGCGCCGCCGGATCCCTTCGCGGGCGAGGAGCGGCTGGTGCGCGAGGCGATCATGATGGTCGCAGCGAAGGGAGCCCCGCGGGTCCTGCTGGCCGGTCTGCTGCACGGGGAGCAGGTGCTCGACCGATGCCGTAGGGTGGCACTCGAGGCAGGCGTGCGGCTGCATCCGCGCTCCACGGCACGTGGCGATCGCGTCGACATCGTCGTCGAGGCCATTCGTTGACCATCGTCCATCCAACAGCCGGTTCACGTCATCGGCGGACACCGCCAGCCCAGGAGAGTCACCACCCGTGATCGGCGGCCGCCGTCCCATCACCGGGCGCAAGCCGGGCGACCGGAGGGTGCGCGTCGAGCGCCCCCATGCCGCCTACTTCCGCTACACCGGTCCCAACCAGCTCGTCGCGAAGGCCGCGGCCTCCGCGCCACGCACCGGTCTTGGGCGGTCCGTGCAGCGCTGGAAGGCGTGGCTCCTCGGGCGCCCGCTCGCGTCCGAGGAGGAAATCGGGGAGCGGCTCTCCAAGCGGCTCGCCCTGCCGATCTTCTCGTCTGACGCCATCTCGTCGTCCGCCTATGCGACCGAGGAGATCCTGCGCGTCCTCGTGCTGGCGGGCGCCGGAGCGCTGCTCGTCTCGATCGAGGTCGCGATCGCGATCTCGGTCCTGCTCGCGGTCGTCGCGATTTCCTATCGCCAGGTCTGCAACGCGTTCCCGGGTGGTGGCGGCGCCTACGCCGTCGCGCGCCAGGAGCTGCGCCCGATCCTGGGCCTGGTCGCCGCCGCGGCGCTGCTCATCGACTACGTCATGACTGTCGCGGTGTCGAAGTCGTCCGCGATGGACCAGTTGATCTCGATCCTGCCCGGCATGGAGATCATCCGGCTCGAGGTGGCGGTCGCCGTCATCGCGCTCATCACGGTCGCGAACCTGCGCGGCCTCCGTGAGTCCGGGAACATCTTCGCCGTCCCGACCTACATGTTCGTGACGATGGCGCTGTTCATTGTCGCGTCGGGGCTGTTCCACATCGCAACCGGCTCCGTGACGCCGCTCCCGCACCAGGGGGAGGCCGTGAAGATGGGCACCGAGGTGCTGGGGGTCGTGCTGATCCTGCGGGCGTTTGCCAGCGGCTCGGTGGCGCTTACCGGTGTCGAGGCCATCGCCAACGGCGTGCCCGCATTCAAGCCGCCGGAGGCGAAGAACGCCGCCAACACGATGCTCGCGATGGCGGTCATCCTGGGCGTGATCTTCATCGGCGTGACGATCATCGCCCGTGCCTACGACATCATTCCCTCCGAGCCCCTCTCGGGTGGCCCGACGGTCATCGCCCTCGTGGCCCAGACCGCCTTCGGCTTCGGCAGCCCGCTGTACTACCTGTTCCAGGTGGCGACGGCCCTGATCCTGTTCCTCGCGGCGAACACGAGCTTCAACGCGTTCCCGCGGCTGGCGGCGATCCTGGCCGAGGACGGCTACTTCCCGCGCCAGTTCTCGTTCCGCGGCGACCGCCTCGCCTACAGCTGGGGGATCATCCTGCTGGCGGCGATCGCGGCGGGCCTCTACCTCGCGTTCCGCGGCAACACGACGGGTCTGATTCCGCTCTATTCGGTCGGTGTGTTCGTGTGCTTCACGCTCAGCCAGTCGGGGATGGTGCTGCACTGGATGCGTGGCCGCCAGAGCGGCTGGTGGTGGCGCCTCGTGGTCAACGCGTTCGGCGCGCTGCTCACGTTCGTGGTCCTGATGATCGTGCTCGTCGAGAAGTTCGAGCACGGTGCCTGGATCGTCGCGCTCCTGATCCCGGCGATCGTCGGCACGATGCTGTTCATCAACCGCCAGTACGCGGCCTCGGCCCGGCAGCTCGCGGTGTCGCCCGACTACGTGGTCCTGCCCCCCAACCGGCAGGAGCGTGCGATCGTGCCGGTGCCGTCGCTCAACCGTGCGGTCGTGCGTGCGGTCAACGTCGCACGCTCCATCACCGACGACGTGCTGGCCGTCTACATCAGCGAGGACGCCGATCAGTCGACGAGCATGCGCACCCGCTGGGAGCGCCAGGTGCCCGGCGTGCCGCTCGTGATCGTGGAGAGCCCGTACCGGGCCCTCGCCGGGCCGCTCGTCGCGTACCTGGACGTCCTGGACCGCGCGTGGCCGCCGGACAAACCCGATCCGATCACGTTCGTCGTGGTGCCCGAGTACGTCGCCCGCCACTGGTGGGAGCGGGCCCTGTACAACCAGTCGGCTCGCCGCCTGCGGACGATCCTCCTGGGGCGGCCGCACACGGTCGTGGTCGACGTTCCCTATCGACGTGACGACGCGCCCGATGACCCGCGCGAGGCCGGGGCCAGCGACGAGGACGCCTCCTAGGACCGGCCGCGCGAAGACGCCACGGCGCGCACCAGGGGGCCGCCGGACGGCCCATTGCGGGGCGGGCATGCCGGGAGGCAGGTCGCCTATCAGTCCATCCGGGCCCAATCCGGGGGCCCTTCGCCTCCCAGCGCGGCGACCCCCGGCATGTGTCCCACGGGCAACCCGGGTCCAAGATCGTCTCAAGCGTCCCCCGGCTGTAGTTGTGCGCGTCTGCCGCGGAGCCTCCGGCTCCGCCCGTCGTGCCGGTAGGAAGTGAGCAACGGATGGACGACCAGGGGCTGTACGCCGCGCTTGTGAAGCGCGGTATGACCCGTCGGTCGTTCCTCAAGTTCTCCTCCGCCATGGCCGCGGCACTCGCCCTGCCCGCCACCTACGCCCCGCGCATCGCGGAGGCCCTGACCAGCGCCGAGCGCCTCCCCGTGATCTGGGTGCGCGGCCAGACCTGCGGCGGCAACACCGAGAGCTTCCTGCGCGCCTCGGACCCCAGCATCTCGACGCTGCTGCTCGAGACCCTCTCGGTCGAGTACCACGAGTCGCTGCTTGCGTCCGCGAGCGCCGACGCGGAGCTCGCGCGGACCTCCGCCATGGAGCGCTACCCGAACGGCTACGTCGCGGTCATCGAGGGCGCCGTGCCGGAGGGCGCGGCGGGCGCCTACTGCCTCGTCGGCGGGCGGCCGGTGAAGGACGTGGTTCGCGAGGTGTGCGCCGGGGCCCTGGCAACGATCGCGGTGGGCTCGTGCGCCTTTGACGGCGGGATCGCGGCGGCGAACGGCGCCCTCACGGACGCGAAGGGCATCCGCGGGCTTGCGGGCAACGCCCCGCTCGTCATGCTCCCGGGCTGCCCGATGAACGTCGTCAACCTCGTGTCGGTCATCGTCCACTACCTGACCTTCCGCGAGTGGCCGCCGCTCGACCAGGCGGGCCGCCCACTCTCCGCGTACGGCAACCTGATCCACAACCAGTGCGAGCGCCGCCCGCACTTCGAGTTCGGCGAGTTCGCGCTCTCCTGGGGTGACGAGGGCGCGCAGCGCGGCTGGTGCCTGTACAAGGTGGGCTGCAAGGGCCCCGAGGCGATGGGCAACTGCCCCACGGCCCGCTACGGCGAGGGCGTCAGCTGGAACATCCGGGCCGGCCACGGCTGCGTCGCCTGCGTCATGCCGGACTTCTGGGACCAGATGGGTCCCGCCTACAAGCGGCTGCCCGCCCCCATCCCGTTCCTCCCCAACATCACGACCGACATGGTCGGCGTCGCGATGGTCGGCGGCGTCGGGGCCGTCGCCGGGGCGCACGCCGTTGGCATGGGCATCCGGTTCAAGCGCCGGGCCCGGATCGAGCGCCGCGCGGCGCTTGCCGCCGCCGAGGGCGTCGCGGTCGCGGAAGCCGTCGAGGGGCTGCCGCCCGAAGAGAAGCCGGTGGTCGAGGCGCCCGCCCAGGAGCCGGTGGTCGCGGCGACCGCCGGGGCCGAGGAGACCCCTGGGACCGAACCCGAGGCGCCGGTCGCCCATCCGACCGCCCCTGATCCCGCCACCACCGAGGGCGACGCGCCCGCCGGGACCGAGGAGCGCTGAGATGGCCCGGATCGCGATCGACCCCATCACCCGAATCGGCGGCCAGCTCCGCATCGAGGCCGAGATCAACGGCGGCCGTGTCACCGAGGCGTGGTCGTCGGCGACGATGTTCCGCGGCATCGAGACGGTGCTCAGGGGACGCGACCCGCGCGACGCATGGCTGCTCGCGCAGCGCATCTGCGGGACGTGCTCGGGCGTGCACGCGCAGGCGTCCGTGCGGGCCGTCGAGCAGGCGCTCGGCATCGGGATCCCCACCAATGCCCGCCTGATCCGCAACATCATCTCGGGCGCGGTCCTCGTCCGCGACCACGTCATGACCTTCTACACGGCCGCGCTCCCGGACTGGGTGGACGTGGGCGCCGCGGTCACCGCGGACCCCGTCGAGACCTCCCGGCTGGCGAAGGCGCAGGGCCCCTGGCCGAAGTCCGGTTCGGACTACTTCAAGGGCGTCCGCGACCGCCTCGCCGCCGTCGTGGGCTCCGACCAGCCGGGGCCGTTCAGGCCCGCCTGGTCCGGCCACCCGGCCTACCGCCTCAGCCCGGAGCAGAGCCTGCTGCTGATGGCCCACTCGCTCGAGGCGCTGGAGTGGCAGCGCGACTTCGCGCGGGTCCTCACGCTGCTCTCCGGCAAGGACACCCACCCGCAGACCTATCTCGTCGGCGGCATGGCCCTCGTCCCGCCCTGGGGCGGCCCGGCCGTCTCGCAGACGCGGCAGCACCCGCAGGTCCCGGACCACAACGCCCCGATCGCGCTGAGCGAGGAGGGGATCACGCTCATGCGCGGCCTCGTCACGGACGCCCGCACGTTCGCGGACCAGGTGCTCGTCGCGGATACCCAGCTCCTGATCGCCGCCTACCCCGAGTGGGTCACGATCGGCACGGGTCCCGGCAGCTTTCTCAGCAACGGCGAGTACCCGCTCGACGACGGCAAGGACGCGCCGCAGCTGTTCCCCGGCGGCACGCTGATGGACGGGAACCTCGAGCGCGCCGGGCCGGTGAGCGAGGGCTCCATCGGCGAGACCGTCGTCCACGCCTGGTACGCCTACAGCAACGGGGACGAATCGCTCAAGCGCCCGGTCGAGGGTGAGACGGTCCCGACCTACACGAGCCAGGTGCCGCTCGCGCAGCTCAGCGACGGCGCCAAGTACAGCTGGATCAAGGCGGCGCGCCTCGACGGGCGCGTCATGGAGACGGGGCCGCTCGCGCGGGTCCTGGTCGCGGCCGCGAACGGCCAGTCCGAGGTGCGCCTCACCCTCGGGCGGCTGGTCACGGCGAACGGCGTCTCCGCGGACGCGATGAGTGGCGCGCTCGGGCGGGCGCTGGCCCGCGCCGTCGAGTGCGAGGTCGTCGCCCGCAAGCTCGACGCCTGGCTCTGGGAGCTCAAGTCCAACCTCGCCACGGGCGACGTGGCGGTCACGAGCGTCGAGCTCTGGGATCCGGCCGCCTGGCCCGACGAGGTCGAGGGCTGGTCGCTGGGCGAGGGCCCGCGCGGTTCGGTCGGGCACTGGCTGCGGATCAGGGACAAGGTCATCGACCACTACCAGGTCGTCGACGGGTCGACGTGGAACGCCTCGCCGCGCGACGCGCTCGGCCTGCCGGGACCGATCGAGGCGGCGCTCGCCGAGGTCGACCAGGCTCGGTGCGGGGCGTGGCGTCAATTTCAGCCTGGAGTTTGAGGTAGCGTTCCAGCCGATCCTGATTGGACGCGCGGGCATAAGCCTCGATCGCCTTACGGCAAATTTCGTTGACGCTGGTGCCCTCTTTCAAGGCACGGATCCGCG
>JANNHX010000360.1:0-2268 GCA_031404615.1 Chloroflexota bacterium | reverse complement strand
CATCAGGATCGGCCGTCCCATGCAGGCCCGAGACCCGAAACCCGGGTTTCGTCACGCGATCCCCGCATGGACACGGCGAATCCGATGCAGAGCGCAATCACATGACCCTGTGTCACAGCCCCGTCATCATTGCTACGCATCCTTCGACCGGCGATGATCCACCTCGTGCCCGCTCGCCCGACCGCCCCCATCCTCGTCGTCGACGACGACCCGAAGATCGTCGCCCTGGTCCGCACCTACCTGGAACGCGAGCGATATCCGGTTGTCACAGCCGGCGACGGCCGGGCCGCCCTTCGCGCGATCGAGGAGCACGCACCCCGCCTCGTCGTACTGGACCTGATGCTTCCCGAGGTCGACGGGATGACCGTGATCCGGCGGGCGCGAGCCGCTGGCGACGTCCCGATCCTCGTGCTGTCGGCACGCAGTGCTGTCGGGGACCGGATCCTCGGCCTGAGCGAAGGCGCCGACGACTACCTCCCGAAGCCGTTCTCGCCGGCAGAGCTCGTCGCGCGCGTCCGGACGATCCTGCGGCGGACGGAGCGCACGCTGGACGACACCTCGACGACCGTCTACGCCCTGGCCGACCTCGAGGTCGACGCAGCCCGACACCGGGTGACGGTCGGCGGCCAAGAGGTGCCCCTCAGCAGCCTGGAGCTCCGGCTTCTGGGCGTGCTCCTGGAGGCGGATGGTCGCGTGATGAGCCGGGACCGGTTGCTCGACGCGCTCTACGGACACGCCGAGGGCGACGTCGCGGACCGCGCCATCGACGTCTATGTGAAGCGGCTGCGCGAGAAGCTCGGCGACGATCCCGACGCGCCGCGCTACGTGGCGACTGTCCGCGGCGCCGGCTACCGGGCGGCCGGCCCGGTCGAGCGGCGGGGCTAGCCCTCGTGAGGGTCCACGGCATCGGGAGCCGGATGCTCGCCGCCTCGCTGGTCGTTGCGGCCGTGGCACTCATGATCGTCACAGTCGGCGTGCTCCGCGTCGGCGGGGACACCTTCGAGTCGCTCATGATGGCCGCAGGCGACTCGGCCGATCACGCACGCGCCATGTTCGACGAGAGCGTGACCGTCGTGTTCATCGTCGCGGCCGCGGTCGCCGCCATGGTGGCCCTGCTGCTTGCGGTCGTGTTCGCCCGGCGCCTCGCGCGCCCGATCGAGCGCCTGGCCGTCGCAGCGGGACAGGTCGCCGACGGCAACCTGTCGGTCCGGGTGCCCGAGGACGGGCCTGCCGAGCTGCGGTCGCTCGCAGCCGCCTACAACACGATGGCCGAGCGGCTGGCCGAGCAGGACGCCATCCGCCGCGAGTTCGTCGTCAACGCGTCACACGAGTTGCGGACCCCGCTGACGAATCTGCAGGGGTACCTCGAGGCACTCCGGGACGGCGTCCTGCCGCCCGATCCCGCCACGTTCGATTCACTCCGTGAAGAGGTCGACCGTCTCACGCGGCTGGCCGCGTCGTTGGACATCCTCGCCGGCGGCGAAGGCGCCCACACCCTGCCGGGGCCCGTCGAGCTGGCGGCTATCGTGCGAGCGTCGGCCGATCTCGTGGCACCCGTGCTCGCGCGTCGCTCGATCGTGCTGTCCGTTGCGGTCGGCGATCCCCTCGTGGTGCACGGCCGACCGGACGAGCTGACGCAGGTGCTCGCCAACCTCCTCCAGAACGCGGTGCGCTATACGCCGGCGGGCGGCCGGGTCAGGGTGACCGCGGCGCGAGGTCCCGAAGGGGTCACGGTCCAGGTCTCCAACTCCGGGCCGGGCATCCCGCCGGACGACCTGCCCCACGTGTGGGAGCGCTTCTACCGCGTGGAGAAGTCGCGCGACCGGGCGCGAGGCGGCGCGGGAGTCGGGCTGGCCATCGTGAAGCAGCTTGTCGAGGAGGCGGGTGGACGGGTCGGCGCCGCCTCCGACGGCCGCTGGACCACGTTCTGGTTCCGGCTTCCCGCCTGACTCCCCTCATCCGGCCGTCATCCGGCCGTCATCCGGCCGTGCCATCGTCCGGCGAGCTGATCCCGCACCCGGAGCCATCCATGCCCCTTCTCGGAGACCTCGAACGGTTCGCCGCGCTCGCCGTCGCGGGGCACCACGCGGCCCCGACCATCACCGTGCGCGCGATCGCGTGGACGAGGCCGACAGGGTGCCGGATGACCCAGGAGAAGACGGCCCAATGCAGGCCGAGGCTGATACCAATGGTGAGTGGGACGAGGGCTGGCATCTCGAGTGCCGCCGTTACATGGACGACCCACAGCAGGTTGACCATCAGCGTGCT
>JANNHX010000359.1:0-2072 GCA_031404615.1 Chloroflexota bacterium | reverse complement strand
TCTGGCCATCGCGCTCGAAGAGCCGGTCGAGCAGTGACCTGCGGCTGGGGTCGGCCAGCGCGCGGAACACCTCGTCGTCCATGCCGCGCACGATACGTTACCTAACAGTCACATGTCAAGGGATCAGGTCATGCTCGTGCGTTATGCGCGGTTGCGAAGTGAAGCTGGTCGGCAGGTGATCCTCGCTTGATGGCTCCGAGTAGTTCCTCGGCCGGAGGGCGTTGGGCCCTTGACCGCGCAGGTCGTCGTCGCGATGGTGTGGTTCTCGTTTCAAGCAGAGGGGGAGGGGGAAATGCGCCGCACCGTCCTCGCGGTTCTCGCGACCTTGGCGATCGCCGGGTGTGCAGCAGGCGCGCCTCTTCCGCTTCCCAGGGCTCCAGTCCGGTACCGGTGCCGTCGAAGGCGTGCGGCGGCTTCCACCTTGTGGTCACGAACGCTGGCACATCGGCCATCGCCGTCCGAATGAACGGCGAGGCGATCACGACCGTGGAGCCTGGCGGCACCGCGGACATCGCCCAATACGGCAACTATCCGGCCCCGGCCATGCCGTGGGAGGTGGATGCGACACGAGTCAAGGATGGGGCCGTCGTCTTCACCGCGCACCTCGACAATGACGGCACCGATGGGCGCAGGGTCCAGGTGGACGACGCTCTGGCGGGTGACCTGGCTCTGACGCTGTTCGTCTGCTGATCGCGTCCCGGACGACAAGATCACACGACGACGCCGTCTCCACGAGGGCGGCGTTCCGATCCGTCGCCACCACACGTCATTTCATCCCGGGCCTCACGGCTCAACCGCGTATAGCGCACAGGCGTCATTGGCCGTTGGTGCTGGTGCACTGCGGGTGCGATCCTCGCGAGCCTCGGGCCGCCCTACTCGCCGACGACGTGCTCGAGCAGCGCTTCGGCCTGGAACAGGTTGATCCCGGAGTCGATGAGGTCGAGCAGCGCTGCCATCGTGCGCTCCTCCTCCACCTGCTCCTCGACGAACCACCCGAGGAACTGGAGGGTCCGGTTGTCGTTCGACTCGCGGGCGGCGTTCGCGAGGGCCTCGAACTGGCCGGTGACCTTCGCCTCGCTCGCCTGCGCGACCTCGACCGCACCGCGCGCCGACGCGTAGCTCGTCGTCGCCCCGCCGACCGGCGGCAGGTTGAACGCCACGTCATTGTCGATCAGGAAGCTGATGATCTTCCAGCCGTGCTCGGCCTCCTCCACCGCCTGAGCGTGGAAGAACTTGGCCCAGCCGTTAAGGCTCTGGCGCGTGAAGTAGAGCGAGATGCCCATGTAGGTCTGGTGGGCGGAGAGCTCGGCGCCCACCTGCGCGACCAGGAGCTGCTTGGGCTTGTCGGAGATCATCGGTCACTCCTCGACTGCTGCGGCTCCCGGATTCTAGCCGTCGCGCGACGACCCGTCCGGAATCAACTCGCCGGCCAACGATCGGCGAGAAGTGCGCGCGCTGCGAGGTGCGATCCCGACGAACCAGCGCCCGGAGTCGGGCTGCAACGTGAACCGCTGGACCCGTATCAGGCACGAGACCTCTACGGCGGCAGCGCGCTGCGCGCTGCGCGGAAGGGCGCCACGTCCCTGGCGTCCCCGCGGGCCCGCGGGCTACCGGTTCGGCCGCCGGAGCCAGCGCTCGCGGGTCAGGCCGCGCACCCGCGGCGCCTCGCCGGTCTTCGGGCCGATCGTCCCGGTCATGACGTCGCGGTACCACGGCCGCCACGACCCGGTCCTCTGCTCGTGCTCGACGTAGGACTCCACCCGGTCGGGGACGTCGAGCCGGGTGGTCCGACGATCAGCCACGTCGTGGAGGCTCGGGAGGTCGTCCTCCCCCACCCCGAGGCGGCGGTACACGGCCTCGACCTGGTGGAGCCACTCGTGGACGAAGCCGTGCTCCGGGTCGGTCATCGACACCCACCTACGCCAGTCGCCGCTCACGATCGACGACACGCCGACCCCGCCCAGGAAGCGGGAGTTTTTGAGGTCGTTGGGGTGAAACCTTCCGGCGAGGCTGCGCGTCGCCTCTATCTCTTCGGCCGTCCTGGCGGCGTATCGCCGTTGAACACGTCCTTG
>JANNHX010000358.1:0-7038 GCA_031404615.1 Chloroflexota bacterium | reverse complement strand
GGTCGCGGGTCCGGGTCGCGGGTTCCGTGCCGGGGTCGCGGGTCCGGGTCGCGGCCCCTCGCCCCGCCTCCTGCCTCGGCCCCGCCTCCGCCCGCGGCCCCGCCGCTCCCCTCGCGTACGTTTCTTCCCCTCGCGTACGCCTCCACGTGGTGGTGGGGGCACCGACGGCGGCCGCCCAGCCCGGATCCTTCTCGGGTACCACCCGGAGGCGTAGGCGAGCCCGTTCGCGGGCGATGCCGCCTCTACCACCATGCCGAGGCGTAACTGAGGAAGGAGCGGTCGGCGGGCGCACCACGCCCCAGCCACCGACCGTCCCGTGCCGGCGTCCTGTCCCGCTGCCCGAGGGGCGACCGATGCACGCTCGATCCGTCTCCTGCCTTGCCATCCTGACGCTCGCGCTCACCGCCTGCGCCGGCGCGGCGCCGCCCATGGTGATGGACGCTTGGGTCGGCCGCCCAACCGATGGACTGCCCACCAGGCGCCACCGGGAGGCGTACGCGGGGGGATCGACGGACGGCGTCGGCTCTACGACCACTCCCAGGCGTAGCTGAGGGGTGGCGCGGGCTGAGGGGTGGCCCCGTGAGCCCGGCCGGCGGCCTCACGGGGCGAGCGAGCGCGCGATGGCCCGCGCGCCGTCTCCCATTCGGACGCATACTCCGCGACGATGCGCCTCGAACTGACCAAGCGCGGCGACTATGCCGTGCGCGCGATGCTCGCCCTGGCACGCGGGTCCGGAAACGGCTTGTTGTCCGCGCGGAAGATCTCCGACGCGATGGCCATCCCCGTCCGGTTCCTCCCCCAGGTGCTCGCCGACCTCCAGCGCGGTGGGCTGGTCGAGGCCGCCCCGGGCCGCGCCGGCGGCTATCGCCTCGCGCGCGACGCCTCCGAGATCAGCCTGCTCCAGGTCATCGAGGCGGTGGAGGGCGACAGCCGCCGCCAGTCGTGCGTCCTGCGCGGCGGACCCTGCGGCATGGACGGGATCTGCGATATCCACGGCGTCTTCTTCGAGGGCCAGGAGGCGTTGCTCGCCTACTTCGCGAGCTCCTCGATGGCCGATCTCGCCGCCCGCCACACCGCCGAGGAGCTGCACGCGACCCCCGTCGACTGAGCTCGTCGGCCATTGCGAGTCGGCGCCCTGGCGAGTCGGCGCCCGGCGCCCGGCAGTCAGCGGCCCGCGCGTAGCGCCAGCACCGTCAGCACGACCGTCGCGAGCATCGACGCGCCCGCGAGCGCGGCGCCCGCCGCCACGGCCCAGGCGAGGCCCATGGGCCACCCGATCGCGAGCAGCGCGGCCCCGCCGTTGATGCCGACCAGCCGCGGGGTCGCGACCCGCCCGAGCACGACCCGCTGGCGCGCGTGCTCCACCGGCCCACCGGGCCCGATCGACGGCAACAGGTGCGTCCAGGATGCCGTCAGCACCTGCGCGATCCACCCGATGGCCAGCGGCGCACCCAGGAGCGGGGTCGACCAGGCCTCCGCGGTCGTGCCGTGGGCGAGGAGGAGCACCGTGGCCATCGACACGCCCAGGACGAACCACGTGACGCCCGCCAGCAGTCCCACGGAGGCGAAGCGGTGCCAGCCGGGATCGGTCGTCCATCGCCCGCGCCCGCGCACGACCAGCACGGCCTCGAGCACCATCGCGAGCGCCCCGGTGACCACGAGCACGGCGCCCCCACCCGCGACCGGCGCGAGACCCAGGATCAGCCCGATGACCACGACCGGCGTCCCCATCGCGATTCCGAGGACGGCCAGGACCGCGCTCCGTCGTGGAACGATGCGCCCGCCGAGGACCGTCGGCAGGAAGTGGAGGAGGGTCGCGACGATGACCAGCGACACGAACCCGAAGACGTTCGTCCACGCATGGGCGGGCTTGAGCTGCGCCCAGCGTTCGAGGATGGGGGGCCAGCCCGCGACGAAGAGCGTGCCGAGGACCCCGCCCACTGCCACGTTCGCGAGCGCGAGCGTGTACCCGAGCGAGACGATCGGGCGGCGCATCATCAGCCCCTTCCGGCCGGACGCGCGTACCGCGAGCGCCACCCACAGGATCCCGGTGAGGTAGAGCCACCCGCCGACGACCGGGGCCCACGCCCAGGTCTCGCCGGACGCGATCCCCCGCACGGCGACCAGCGCCGCGCCCAGGGCCACGAACCCAACCGCCGCCTTCCGCAGGCGCGACGGCGCCGGAGCCCCCGCCGCGAGGGCCGCGACGAAGAACGGCATGACGCCGGCGATGGCGGTCGAGGCGCCGCCCGCGAGCGCGAGATGGAGCGGGAGCCACGGCGACAGCACGGCGGCGCCCAGCCCGGACGCCACCGCCGAGACCACGGCGGCCACGAGGAACCCCGCGGCCACCACGACCGAGACCGCCGTGACCCGCCGGTCGTCGGCGCGGCGGGGACCGGGGACGAAGTGCGTACCGGACGCCGGCCGCGGCGCCGTGGGCGCGAGCGGGACGGCGAGCGGCGCACGGGTCGGCGGCTCGCGCCTCGGAACCGCGGGCCGGTCCTCGGGCGCGGCGGCACCCGATGGCGCCTCGGGCGCGGCGGGACCCGACGGCGCCATGGGCGCCGCCACATCCGGTGTCTGTGGCGAAGGGTCCTGTCGGCCCCCATGGAACGGGTCGCTTGTCATCTGTACAAATACACACTAACTTGGTGATAGTTACCACGCCAGCCGGAGCAGGGCCCGTGACGCGGGATGCCAGAGGCCCGGTGGGGCAGGGCCCGGACGGGGAAACGACCGGGTCACAGGGAAAGGAACCACAGATGCGTCTCGCTCGTCGCCGAATCGTCCTCGCCCTCGCGGTCTCGGCCCTCGCCGCCGCCGCCTGCGGCTCCGCGACAGTCCCCCACTGGACCTTCGGGGCACCCGCGACGCCCCCGCCCGCCGGTGTCGACGAGCCGGTCGGGACCCCGGGGACCGGCACCACGGCCGTGGCATCCACGATCCAGGTCGAAGCGTTCGACCTCGGCTACACGCCCACGGCAGTCACCGTCCCCGCGGCCGGAACCTACGAGGTCTCCTTCGTCAACACCGGATCCACGCTCCACGACCTCGCCTTCGCTGACGGCACCAAGCTCACTGCCGACGCCGGCAAGACCGTCACCGGCCAGGTCACCATCCCGGCCGGGGGCCTCGCGTTCATCTGCTCGATCCCGGGTCACGCGCCCGCCGGCATGACCGGCCAGGTCACCGTGGCCGGCGATGCGGGGATGCCGGGCATGGGCGGCACCCCGGCGGCCTCTGCGGCACCGGCCGGCTCCACGACCGCAGCGCCCGTGGCCGATCCCAGCGCCCCGCCGTACGAGCTCCGCGATCCGGCCGCGCCCGCCCTGGAGGCCGGCACGGTCCACGACGTGGACTTCCCGATCATCGAGAAGGACATCACCGTTGCGGAAGGCTTCGTCGTCCACGCCTGGACGTTCGGCGGCACCGTCCCCGGCCCCACGCTCCGCGCCAGGGTCGGCGACACGATCAACGTCCACCTGACCAACGAGGGCCAGATGAGCCACTCGATCGACTTCCACGCCTCCGAGACGGCGATGAACCACCAGATGATCGAGATCAAGCCGGGCGAGACGTTCACCTACACGTACAAGGCGAACTACGCGGGCGTCTGGATGTACCACTGCGGCACAGCGCCGGCGCTCCACCACATCGCCAACGGCATGTTCGGGATGGTGATCATCGAGCCCAAGGCGGGCCTGCCGAAGGTCGACCAGGAGTTCGCCTTCGTCCAGAGCGAGTGGTACCTCGGCGGGCAGAAGGAGCCGGCCTCCTACGAGAAGGCCAACCAGACCGCGGCGGCCCCCGACTTCGTCGTCTTCAATGGCATCGCCAACCAGTACGCGGACAACCCCATCGCGATCGAGACCGGCAAGACGGTCCGCGTCTTCGTGCTCGACGCCGGACCCAGCGTCGACAGCTCCTACCACGTGGTCGGGACGATCTTCGACCAGGTGATCAAGGAGGGCGTCTGGCTCAAGAAGGGCAACGACGGGAACTGGGGCGCCCAGGCCGTGGACCTGGCCCCGGCGCAGGGCGCGATCGTCGAATTCAAGGCGGTCGAGGACGGGATGTACCCGTTCGTCACCCACGCGTTCAACTTCGTGACCCACGGTGCGCTCGGGATCTTCTCGGCCGGCGACGGGGATCCGCTCAACTAGCCTTCACCTCCCGCGTCCTCGCCGGCGGCCGCCTTCCCCGGGCAGCCGCCGGCGAGCCATGTCTGCCGGGCGCGTCGCCGGCACGGGTTTCGGCCCCGACCGGACCGGCCTCGGCGGGGCGCTCTCTCCCCCGACCGGACCGGGAGGCGGGACAAACGAGCACGGCGACAGCCGAACCGGCCCCGGAGTCCGGTTCCACCGTCGCAATCGGCCCATCGGGCGTCCCAAACCGGACCTGGAGTCCGGCCGCGCCGCTGCGATGCGGATTGTTCCCGCCTCGGGGGCGGGCGACCGCGGCCTCGTCGGAGCGAGCGCGCGGCGCAGGGCAGCCGCCGGCGAGCCATGTCTGCCGGGCGTGGCGCCGGTCCCCGTGGGTCGGGCCGGCTGGCGGCCCGCGGTGCGCGGACGTTCTGGTGGCCCGCGGTGCGCGGACGTTGCCGCGGATCGGTCCGGACAAGCGCTAGCGCCGCAGCGCGTCCGGGATCGCTGGCTCATCGCCGCGCCAGAGGCTGACCTCCTCGGTCTGGAACCGGCCGAAGAAGTTCACGAAGTGGCCTCCGTGCGCCGCCAGCACCTCGGCCGCCCGCAGCATCCGCGCGCGGTCTCCGCCGCCGGCCGCCACGGCGATGACCGCCCGGCCCTCCACGATCGCAGCCTCGTACACGAGGAAGTCCGGCGTCTGGTCCATGAGCACGAACTGGAAGAAGCGCACGACCCGCGACAGGCCATTGGGCGCAGTGCCCAGGCGCCCGAGCCGGTCCCGCCCCTCCTCCCCAAGCAGCACAACGATCCCGTCGCGCGCGAAGCCGGCTGCGACCAGGGCATCCGCTGCCCGGACGGCACCATCGGGCGTGTCCACCACCCCGATGAGGCGGTTCGTGGGGTAGGTGATCATCCGCCGGGGTGCGCGCCCGGCCATCAGCCGGCCTTCCGCATGCCGCGCGAGACGCGGGCGGCTGCCGCGACGACCAGCGCCTCGATCCGCTCCCGATCCCTCGCCGCCGCGACGCCATCCGGCCCCGGGAAGCGGTACGACGGACCGTGGACGTGGACCGCGGCGATGACCTCGCCCGCCTCGTCGGCGACGGCCGCGGCCACGGAGCTGATGCCCTCGGCGACCTCGTCGCCGGTCCAGGCAACGCCGTCGAGCCTCGTCCGTCGCAGCCGCTCGCGGATGGCCGCGGGATCCGTCACCGTCCCGTCGGTGAACCGCTCGAGCGGCCCCGCGAGAACCCGGTCGACATCGCCCGACGCCATGTTCGCCAGGAACACGAGCCCCGACGACACCGCGTGCATCGGCAGCCGGGTGCCCGTCCAGTCACGGACGCCCACCGGGTGCGGGCTGTCCTCCTGGTCGATGTAGTGGACGAGGAACCCGTCCGCGATCGAGAGGCCGGCCGCCTCGCCCACGGCCTCCGCCAGCTCGACGAGGTGCGGCCGCGCCAGCGCGATGAGGCTGCGGGCGGGCACGGCACGGGACGCGATGCCCACGAGGCGTTCGCCGATGCGATAGTCCGTGCCGTCCGGGACCCGCTCCACGGCGCCCTCGGTGGCGAGCGCGGCGAGCAGCCTCGCGACCGTGCTCTTGGGCAGCCGGACGCGCTCCGCGACCTCGGTCACGCCGAGGGGACCACCCCCGAGCACGGCAAGGACGGCGAAGGCCCGCTCGATTGACTGGACTCTGGACACCGGTCCCTCCGATCGGCTACGCTTCCGCGACCGCGCGTGTTCCACTATACGGCATTGTTCCGCATCGTGGAACAGACACAGCGCATCGACCATCGAGAGCACGACCGACGGGCGTCCCACCGTCGGGCCCGGGCCAGGGAACCGCCCGAGGAGGCCGGACCATGAGCGACGACCAGGAGCTCGATCTCGCGAGCCTGACCGACGAGGAGCTCGTCGAGCAGATGCACAACGACCTGTACGACGGCCTCGCCGACGAGGTCACCGAGGGCACCAACCTGCTCCTCGGCCGCGGCTGGGGCCCGGACCGGGTCCTCAACGAGGCGCTCGTCGAGGGCATGCGGATCGTCGGCGTGGACTTCCGCGACGGGATCCTGTTCGTCCCGGAGGTGCTCCTCGCCGCCAACGCGATGAAGAAGGGCATGGTCATCCTGCGCCCGCTCCTCGCAGAGACCGGCGCCAGGCCCATCGGCAAGGTCGTCATCGGCACGGTGAAGGGCGACATCCACGACATCGGCAAGAACCTGGTCGGGATGATGCTCGAGGGCTCCGGGTTCGAGGTCATCGACCTCGGGATCAACACGGACGCCGACAAGTTCATGGCCGCGCTCGATGAGCACCAGCCGGACATCCTCGGCATGTCGGCGCTGCTCACCACGACGATGCCCTACATGAAGGTCGTCATCGCCGAGCTCGTGAAGCGCGGGATCCGCGACCAGGTCATCGTCCTCGTCGGCGGCGCGCCGCTCAACGAGGACTTCGGCAAGGCCGTGGGCGCGGACGCGTACTGCCGCGACGCCGCGGTCGCGTCCGAGACCGCAAAGGCGCTCATCGCCGCCAGGCGCGCCGCCGCCTGACGCAGGGTCGTCCCACCCGGCTCACCAGGCTCCGTCCCAACCGCCGACCCCCGCGCCGTCCCGCGCGACACCCGCGCCGTCCCGCGCGACACCCGTCACGACCCGAAGGACACGACCCGTGGCTCACACCCTGATCAGCTCCGCGACCCGCGAGTTCGTGATCGGCGGCGACCGGCCGTTCGCGATCATCGGCGAGCGCATCAACCCGACCGGCCGCAAGATCCTCGCCGCCGAGATGGCCGCGGGCGACTTCTCGCGGGTCGAGCGCCGCAGCTCGGCGATGTGACGATCAAAGAAGGCGCCCACGGTGTAGCCTGAAGCCCCCGTGT
>JANNHX010000357.1:0-7923 GCA_031404615.1 Chloroflexota bacterium | reverse complement strand
GATCAACGGGCCGGTCATCAGATCGGACACCACCGCGAACGCACCGCCCGCACCGATGACGTCGCCCACGGCACCCTTCGCGCGCAGCCGTGTCTGCTCGTCCTCGTCCACGAACCCCGACGCCAGGTGCGGGCTGTCCTTGGCCGGGATCCCGAGGCCGAACACCGCGGTGGGGGCGGAGCGCGCGACGTCGACCGTCTCCCGGATCGCCGGGTCCTCCATCAGCGCGTCGCGGAGCGCCTCGCTGCCCACGATCGCCGGGGCGGCGAGGCCGCGGAACGTGGCGCCAGAGGTGGCGGCGAACCGCTCGAGGATCTCGTTCGCGCGGGTGGGCTGCGTGGAGCGCGAGGCGGCGCCGTTGAGCTGCACGATCTCGGTCGCGTTGGTCCAGGCGACCGGCAGGCGGCGCGCGACCGCGAGCATGGTGCGGCCCCAGGAGACGGCGATGGTGCCCTCGGGGCGCAGCTTCGCGAGCAGGTCCACGGCGACCTCCGCGACGGCATCACGCGCCAGGTCATCGGCTTCCTCGCCGGCCGCAGCGGCGGGCACATCGGCAACGACCGCGGCACGGAGCCGGAAGCGCTCGACGAGCTGGTCCTCGAGGTCCACGAGACGGGCGGAGGGATGGACGACCTCGATCCGGACGATCGACTCCTCCACGGCGCGGTCCAGCAGGCGGCCCACCTGGAACCGGCTCAGGCCGAGACGTTCCCCGATCTCCGCCTGGCTCAGGTGCATGCGGTAGTACAGCTGCGCGATCCGCACCATCAGGCGGACATCGCTGGTACCCCGACGCCTGACTGCGAGCACTCTGCCTCCGGTCGAATGCACATATGAGCGTACGCCTGCTCATGTGCGCGAACATCCACAAGCCTAGCACCGAGCGAAGGAGTGTCAAGATAGGGAGGCGTCCGTCACGTGCAGTCCTGCGACTGGTCCGAGGCAAGCCACACATGCCCAACGTCATCACACGCGCGTTCAACTCGATCGGCGGGTCGCTCATGGCGCGGTCCGGCCGCGTCGGCATCCTGGGCAGCACCGGCGCCAGGACGGGCAAGCCGCGCAGCGCACCCCTGGGCTACGTCGCCCGCGCCGACGGAACCGTCCTGGTCGGGTCCGGCCGGCCGGAGAACCGCGGCTGGGTCGTGAACCTGAAGGCCAACCCGGCGTGCACGTTCAGGATCAAGAGCGTGGAGACGCGCTACCGTGCGCGACCGCTCGAGGCTGGGGAGCGCGAGGCGGCGCTGGTCGAGCTCAAGGCGAGGGTCGGGAGCGTGGGCGAGCGGATGAGCTGGGGCGACGTCTTCGTCCTCGAACCCGAGGGCTGATCACCCAGCCCGCGCGCAGCCCCTCGTCCAGCGCCCCGCGCGCAGCCCCTCGTCCAGCCCATCGCCCACGCCTCCAGGTGGTACTGGAGACGCAGGCACGCGCCAGGGAGCTCAGCTACGCCTGCGGGTGGTACCTGAGGGGACCGGCGACCCTGGTGGCGGTCCGGGGCGCTCTACGACTATGCCCAGGCGTACGCGAGGGGATCGCGCCAGGCGTACGCGAGGGGATCGCGCCAGGCGTACGCGAGCCGCCGCCCGGCGCTGCGCCGGCTCGCCGCCGCCCCGAGGAGCGCGCGGTGGGCGCCGCGGAGCCCAAGGCGAGCATCGGCAGCGAGGCCGAGCGGATGGCCGGGGGCGACGCCTTCGTCCTCGAGCCGGGGGCTGATCGCCCGGGCCACGCACCCGGCGCCGTACCCCGCACGCCCTCACCTACGCCTCCAGGTGGTACTGGAGCCGGCGCCTCGCGCGCTCGGGCCGGCGCCTCGCGCGCTCGGGCTCGGCTACGCCTACGCGTGGTACCCGAGGGGAGCGGCGACCCTGGGCACGATCCGGAGCGCTCTACGACCACGCCCAGGCGTACGCGAGGGGGATCGCGCGCGGCGCCGCGCCTGCTCGCGCCCGCCGCGACACCCACCCCGTCGCTACGCCATCGCGCCGTAGACCGCCAGCTGGACCTCGTCGATCGTCTCGCGGGCGCCGCCCCACGACCCCGTGAGGTAGACGAACACCAGGTCGTACCCGGGGTCGATCCAGAGCCGCGTCCCTGACACGCCGCCGTGCCCCGAACGCCAGGGGCGACCCTGGCGACGCCGCCCCCGGCTTGCCCCAGCCCATCGCGTAGTGCTCGTCAAGGAGCCGGTCCGGCATCGCGCCGAGGCCGTTGACGGTCACCTCGCGCGTCATCCGGTCGACGATCGGCCGGCCGAGCACTCGGACCCCGTCGAGCTCGCCGCCCCGGAGCATCGCTCGCCCGAAGCGCAGGAGGTCCGCCGCGCAGCTCCACAGCCCGCCGCCACCAAGGCGCAGCGACGAGTACGCCGCCACGACCTGCTCGCTCACGGCGTCGTCGCCGGCCGACTCGCTGATCGTCCCGTCCCAGCTGCCGACCTTGATCGGGGCGCGGAGACCGCCGGCGCGCGCGTAGTCGAACGTCGTCGCGGACATGCCAAGCGGGTCGAGCACCTCCGCCTGCAGGACCTCATCGAACGGCAGGCCCATCGCTCGCTCCACAGCCTCGGCGAGCAGGTCGAACGTATTGCTCGCGTACAGGAACCGGGTGCCCGGCCCCCAGCCCTGGCCCGCCGCGATCGTCCGTCGGATGTACTCCGCACGATCGGCGCCCTCGCGCAGCATCTCCTCGAGATCGACGTCCGCGATCCCCGTCGTGTGTGTCAGGACGTGCCACGCGGTGAACGGCGCGAGGCCCGCCACGTCGAGCTCCGGGATCCACGTCGACAGCGGCAGCGTCATCGAGAACCGGCCCGTGGTGGCGAGTCGCATGACCGCCGTGGCCACGATCGGCTTGGTGATCGAGGCGAGCAGGCAGACGGCGTTGGTGCCGATCCGCGGGCCCTCGGCGGGCGGGAACGCCTCGAGCCGGACGAGCCCCTCGGCGCCGGCCACCGCGACGATGGCGAACGGGACGGTACCGTCCTCCACCCCGCGTCGAGCGGTATCGAAGGCGGTGTCGAAGACGTGGGGGTCCAAGTGCGCTGCCACGCCGCTGACGATACGCCGCGACGACGGAACCGGGCGGCAGGGTCGCGCGTCAGGCCGCCATGTCGATCAGCCTCCGCTCCCTCGCCTCACGTCTCGTGCTCCTCGCCGTGGCCGCGACGGCCCTCGGCGCCTGCAGCCTCCTCCCGCCCGAGGCGGTGCCGGAGGTCCTGAACCCGGTGATCGTCACGTACGCGACCGAGGGCGGGGAGTGCCCCCAGGGCCCGTGCGGGTTCCGGGCGGAGATTCGACGCGACGGCACCGTGACCCGCACCGACGGCATGGCGCAGACCGTGGACGAGCCCTCGCTCAAGCGCCTGGTCGAGCAGGTGAACGCGGCCGACTGGAAGGCGATCCTCGCGAAGCCGTTCACCGGCGAGTGCCCGAAGAACGTCGACGGACAGGAGTCCATCTACACGTTCAACACGGCCTCCGGGCCGGTGACCGTCGCCGGCTGCACGGTCGAGATTGATCCGCAGCAGGAGCCGTTCCAGACAGTGCAGGGGATCCTGTTCGCCGTCGGCGGCTGACGGCCGGTCGCCCATCGCCGGAACGCCACGCTCGCGACGACCCACGCTCGCGAGGGCCCGACGCACGCCGCTCACACTGTGCACGCGAGCGAAATCGGCTATCCGGCAGGGACAGGTTTTGCCTCCGCGGGGTAGGATGGCGCGGTGACCGACCCCGTCGCGACCACCGGCTCGGCCCAGCTCGCCGGCTCGCCCATCGCCGAGGAGATCCGCCGCCAGCTCGCCGATGCCTGGGGCGAGATGGGCGCCGCTTGGGGCGTCGCGCCCGCGATCGCACGCGTGCATGCCTACCTGATGGCGCGCGGCGAGCCTCTCACCGAGCGCGAGGTCCGCGAGGCCCTCGGCCTGTCGCATCGTGCCGCGAGCCTCGCCCTCGCCGAGGCGGAGGCGTGGGGCCTTGTTGAGCGTGTGTCGGAGCCCCGTCGCGTCGGGCGCCGCGGACCCGCCGGGACCGCCTATATGGCGATCGGCGACCACTGGCGCTGGTTCGGGCGGGTCGTCGCGGAGCGCAAGGTCCGCGAGGGCGATCCGATCATCGTCGTGCTCGTGCGCACGCTCGGCGACACGCAGATCGCGCTCGCCCAGCATCCCGACGACGCCGACCTGTTGCGGCTGCGCGACTGGCTCTCGACGTTCCTCATCTTCGTCCGGCTGTTCGACCGCGCTGTGGGCCTCGTGTCGCGCCTGGAGCCGACGGAGCTCGAGCGTGCCGTGCGCCTCCTGGGCGAGGTTCCGGACGACACGATCCTGCGGCTCATCACGCTGCTCGACGGGCTCCCGGACCAGGACGTCCTGGGGCTGGTCGAGGCGCTGAGCCGGCTTTCGCCCACGTCCGCACGCCGCGCGACGACGCTCATGTCGGGGGTCGTGAGGACGCTCGTCCGGTAGCGCTGGGCTCCCAGCGCCTCAGCTCGATGCCCGTCCTCTCTGGCGCGGAGTCTCGTGTGGATAGAATCCCAGTCCTCCACGCACAGCTCACGGGCTGAATGTGCGGTTCCGGGCCCGAGCCGTGCTGCAGCACTCCGGAACTGATCCGCAGGAGGATCGGCGCCGCCGGGTCTGGGGCCCGGGCCCCGCCACCCCGCGACACCGGAGCCGGGATGGGGCCTCCCGGCCTCCGTGCGATAATCACCCCGTGACGTCGGACCGAACCCGTTCGAACGGGCGACGACCCCGCGGCATGCCGGCCGGCCGACCACTCACGCGTCCTTCCCGGAGCCCAACCCTCATGACCGAAACCTCGACCTGGGCCACCAAGAAAGGCCTCGCCCAGATGCTCAAGGGCGGCGTCATCATGGATGTCGTCACCCCTGAGCAGGCCAAGATCGCCGAAGACGCGGGCGCGGTCGCCGTCATGGCGCTCGAGCGCGTGCCGTCCGACATCCGCGCCAGCGGCGGCGTCGCCCGCATGTCCGATCCCGAGATGATCGTCGGGATCATGGCCGCCGTGAGCATCCCCGTCATGGCGAAGGCCCGGATCGGGCACTTCGTCGAGGCGCAGGTCCTCGAGGCTCTCGGCGTGGACTACATCGACGAGTCCGAGGTCCTGACCCCGGCCGACGAGCGCAACCACATCGACAAGCACGCCTTCAAGGTCCCGTTCGTCTGTGGCTGCCGCAACGTCGGCGAGGCCCTGCGCCGGATCAACGAGGGCGCGGCCATGATCCGAACCAAGGGCGAGGCCGGCACCGGCAACGTCGTCGAGGCCGTCCACCAGCTGCGCGACGTGCTCGCCGAGATCCGCCGCCTCCAGGCGATGCGCGAGGACGAGCTGTTCGTCGCCGCCAAGGAGCTCCAGGCCCCCTACGAGCTGGTCAAGCAGGTCGCGGCCGAGGGCAGGCTGCCCGTCGTGAACTTCGTGGCCGGTGGCATCAGCACCCCCGCGGACGCAGCGCTCGTGATGCAGCTCGGCGCCGAGGGCGTGTTCGTGGGCTCCGGCATCTTCAAGGCGGAGGACCCGGCACGCATGGCCAATGCCATCGTCCAGGCCACGACGCATTTCCAGGACGCGAAGATCATCGCCGAGGTCTCCAGGGGCCTCGGGGCGCCGATGCGCGGCATCGCCATGGAGGCGATCCCCGCGCAGGAGCGGATGGCGGGTCGCGGCTGGTAGTCGAGGCCGAGCTCCAAACGGGGCCGCGACGATGAAGATCGGTGTGCTGGCGCTGCAGGGCGCCTTCGCTGAGCATGTCACCATCCTCCGCTCCATCGGGGTGGAGGCGGCCGAGGTGCGCCTGCCGGAGCACGTCGAGGACCTCGACGGCCTCATCCTCCCGGGTGGCGAGAGCACGGCCATGCGACGGCTCATCGATCGCTGGCGGATGCGCGGCCCGCTCATGGACCTGGCCGCCCGCGGGGTGCCGATCTTCGGCACCTGCGCCGGGATGATCGTGCTCGCCAACGAGATCGCCGGCGGCGAGGACCCCATCCTCCCGCTCCTCGATGTCACGGTGGAGCGCAACGCGTTCGGGCGCCAGCTGGACTCGTTCGAGACGGAGCTGTCCGTGCCGCTCCTGGGCGACACGCCGGTCCACGCCGTGTTCATCCGCGCCCCCGTCATCCAGCGGGTGGGCCCAGGCGTCGACGTCATGGCCACGCTGCCCGACGGGCGGATCGTGGCCGTGCGCCAGCGGAATGTCATCGCGACCTCGTTCCACCCGGAGCTCGCCGGCGAGACGCGCTTCCACCGCCTCGTGGCGACGATGGCCGCCGAGCATGCCGACCCCGGCGAGGGTGTCGGGCGGCGGCCGTACCCCACGCGTCGCAGCCAGCAGGGACGGTAGGGCCGTGGCCAGGACGTCGGGCAAGGTCCGCGCGGCCCGGATCACCGACCTCGCCGCGCTCGGGGAGCTGTCGCGCCTCGCGCAGGCCGACGGCGACGGGACGCGGTCCCTGGGGCTGCCGGTGTCCGGGCCGCGGATCGGCATGTTCTCGCTGTTCCGCCTCCCGCTGGGCGCCTTCACGCCGCATGACGTGATGTACGTCTACGACCGCGGCGGGCACGTCGCGGGGCTGCTGCGCGTCGAGCGCGAGAGCTCGCGCGACGAGTGGACCGTCGTGGAGCTCGATGCGGTCGGCGACATGGATGCGGGCGACGTGCGGTTCCGCCTCGTCCAGCACCTGATGCGGGACGGAGCCAAGCGCGGCGCGGAGCGCTTCCACGTGGCCTGCACGGACGCCGACGACAACGTGGAGCTGTTCATGCAGGCGGGGTTCGCCCGATACGGCGACGAGCAGCTCCTGTACCGCGACCCGAAGACGCCGCTGCCGGCCGAGATGACCGATGAGGAGGCCGCTTCGCATGGCATCCGCGAGGCCCGGCCGCAGGACGCGCTCGCCATCTCGCGGCTGTACACGGCCGTGACCCCCGCGCCCGTCCAGCGCCTGGAGGCCCTTCGCCTGCACGACTGGGAGCGCCAGGGCCGCGACTCCCGGGTCCCGCGCAGCTCCCTCGCGCCGATCCTGCGCTTCGCCGACCTCGAGGCGTACGTGATGGCGGCGCCCGACGGCGGCAAGGACGGCACCCAGCTGGACGCGTACGTCCAGGTCGGTGTCGCGAAGGAGGACCAGCCGCACTACCTCAAGGTGCTGGCCCGCCCCGAGGCCGACGTCGTCCCGCTCCTGCGCTTCGGGCTGGGCGTGATCGCCGCGCGGGCGGACGCCGGTTCGGCGCACCATCAGGGGGTGCTCGCACCCGTCCGCACCTACGAGTCGCCGGTGGACCGCCGGCTGGAGGAGGAAGGCTTCGATTCGATCGCCGTCGTCACGCTCCTCATGAAGGAAACCCTCGTCCGTGTCGCCGAGCCGCGCCTTGTGCCGGCCGGCGTCCGGTGACGGGCGCACGGAGGTCAGCCAGCGTGGGATCCCAGGACCGGCAGCAGGCAACGCCCGACGATCTCGACGTCCTCCTCGCGGCCCTGCCGCCCGAGATCGTCGAGGCGGTCAAGGCCCTGCCCGAGCGCTCGTCGCTCATCGAGGTCGTCCTCGATCTCGGCCGCCAGCCCGAGGCCCGGTACCCGGGGAGCGAGGTCACCCTGCTCGAGCGTGAGGTCACCGAGGCCGACATCGCCCACGTGGTTGAGCACATCGGGAGCTTCGGCGACGACAACCGCGCCGGCATCGAGCGCACGCTCCACCGGATCAGCGCGATCCGGAACCGGGGCGGCAAGATCGTCGGCCTGACCTGCCGCATCGGGCGCAGCGTCTACGGCACGATCGAGATCATCTCGGACTTCGTGGAGAGCGGGAAGTCCATCCTGATCATGGGCCGGCCGGGCATCGGCAAGACGACGATGCTCCGCGAGGCCGCCCGCGTGCTCGCTGACGAGCAGCGCAAGCGCGTCGTGGTC
>JANNHX010000356.1:0-9550 GCA_031404615.1 Chloroflexota bacterium | reverse complement strand
AAGGCGCGGTCGACGCCGGCAACATGATCAAGCCGATGCTCGCGCGCGCGGCGAATTGCGCCTGATCGGCGCGACGACGCTCGACGAGTACCGCAAGTACATCGAGAAGGACGCTGCCCTGGAGCGGCGCTTCCAGCCGGTCATGGTGGAGGAGCCCACGCTCGAGCAAACCATCGCGATCCTCAAGGGGATCCGGGAACGCTACGAGCAGCACCACAAGGTCACGATCACCGACGCGGCGCTCCAGGCAGCGGCGGACCTCTCGATCCGCTACATCACGGACCGCCACCTCCCCGACAAGGCGATCGACCTCATCGATGAGGCCTCGAGCCGCGTCCGCCTCCGCCATTCGTCCGCCCCGCCCGAGCTGCGCGCCGCGCAGAAGGATCTGGACCGGATCACCAAGGAGAAGGACGCCGCGATCAACGCCCAGGAGTACGAGCAGGCCGCCACGCTGCGCGAGGCGGAGGCCACCTCACGGGAGACGGTCGACGGGCTGCGCGCCGCCTGGCAGGCCTCCACGGCCGGTGCGCCGCCGAAGGTTGACGAGGAGGAGATCGCCCAGGTCGTCGCGATGTGGACGGGCATCCCGGTCACGCGCATCGCCCAGGAGGAGTCGGAGCGCCTGCTCAAGATGGAGGAGGTCCTCCACACCCGGATCATCGGCCAGGAGGAGGCGATCGAGATCGTCTCGCGGGCCGTCCGCCGGGCCCGCGCCGGCCTGAAGGACCCCAAGCGTCCCATCGGCTCGTTCGTCTTCCTCGGGCCCACGGGCGTCGGCAAGACGGAGCTCGCAAAGGCCCTCGCCGAGTACATGTTCGGCTCCGAGGACACGCTCATCAAGATCGACATGAGCGAATTCATGGAGCGCCATAACGTGAGCCGCCTCGTCGGAGCGCCGCCAGGCTACGTCGGGTTCGACGAAGGCGGGCAGCTGACCGAGGCCGTCCGGCGCAAGAGCTACGCGGTGATCCTGCTCGACGAGATCGAGAAGGCGCACGCCGAGGTGTTCAACATCCTGCTCCAGATCATGGAGGACGGGCACCTGACGGACGCAAAGGGCCGCCGGGTCGACTTCCGGACCACGATCATCATCATGACCTCGAACCTCGGGGCCGCAAAGATCCAGACCAACTCGTCCCTCGGCTTCCGCCAGCAGGGCGACACGGTCGAGACCCGCGCGGTCGCCTCGTACGAGCTCATGAAGGAGAAGGTCCAGGCGGAGCTCAAGGCGAACTTCCGCCCGGAGTTCCTGAACCGGCTCGACGCCACGGTGGTGTTCCGGAGCCTGACGGTCGAGGAGATCGCAAAGATCGTCGACCTCCTGCTCAAACGGGTGCGCGACCAGCTCAAGGCCCAGGGCATGGGCCTCGAGGTCACGCAGGCCGCCAAGGAGCACGTCATCCGGCTGGGCTACGACCAGGCGTATGGCGCGCGGCCGCTGCGCCGGACGATCCAGAACCTGATCGAGGACCCGCTCGCGGAGCACCTGCTCCTCGGCCGCTACAACCAGGGCGACGTCATCACCATCGACCTGGAGCCGGACGGCAAGGGCCTCCTGATCACCGCCGAGCCCGCGAAGACACCGGTCGAAGCCTGACCCGCGGTCGGCAGGACCGCCATGGCACGCACCCAGAGCCGGTACGTCTGCCAGACCTGTGGTGCATCCGTGCTGCGCTGGGAGGGCCAGTGCCGCACGTGCGGCGAGTGGAACACCCTCGTCGAGACCGTCGTCCGTGACGAGCCGAAGACGCGGCCGTCCGCCGTCTCACCGGGGAGTGCCGCGCCCGTCCCGCTGAGCCATGCCGGCGAGGCTGGATCCGAGGACCGCCGCCCCGTGGGCATCGGCGAGCTCGACCGCGTGCTGGGCGGAGGCCTCGTGGCGGGCTCGGTCGTCCTGCTCGGCGGAGAGCCGGGCATCGGCAAGTCCACGCTCCTGCTCCAGGTCGCCGCGGGTGTCGCCATGGGCGGCGCGACCGTGCTCTACGCCACCGGCGAGGAGTCCACGGGGCAGGTCCGCCTGCGTGCCGCGCGGCTCGGGCTGACCAGTGGCGCCGTGGGCGACGCGATCCGGGTCGTGGCGGAGACGCGTGTCGGCCGCATCACGGACCTCGCGCGCGCGGACCGCCCCGGGCTCCTCGTCGTGGATTCGGTGCAGACCGTCGCGTCCGAGGAGCTGGACGGCCCGCCCGGGTCCGTTGGCCAGGTGCGCGAGGCCACGCTGCGGCTCATGGAGCTCGCAAAGTCCGACGGCATCCCGGTGGTCCTTGTCGGCCACGTGACCAAGGACGGGACCCTCGCCGGCCCCAAGACGCTCGAGCACCTCGTGGACGTCGTGCTCTCGATCGAGGGCGACCGGACCGGCGGGCTGCGGCTCCTGCGCGCAACGAAGAACCGGTACGGTTCCACGGAGGAGGTCGGCGTCTTCGAGATGCAGGACCGGGGCCTCGCGGAGGTCGCGGACCCGGCCCGCGCGTTCCTCGCCGAACACGACGCCCCGGCGCCGGGCAGCGTCGTCGCGCCGGTGCTGGAGGGCTCGCGCCCGCTCCTCGTCGAAGTGCAGGCGCTCGTCGCGCCAACGGGAGCGCCCTCGCCGCGCCGCACGGCGTCCGGGGTGGACCCCAACCGCCTCGCGCTCCTCGTGGCTGTCCTCGGGCGGCGCGCCGGCATCGGGCTCGGCACGCACGACGTCTACGCGAACCTCGCGGGCGGCCTCACCGTCACGGAACCCGGCCTGGACCTGCCGCTTGCCCTCGCCCTCGCCTCCTCGCTCCGCGACCGGCCGATCGTGCCGGGCACCGTCGCCATCGGCGAGGTTGGGCTGCTCGGTGAGCTGCGCGCGGTGGGGGGCCTCGACCGGCGCCTGCGCGAGGCCGCGCGGCTCGGGTTCACGCGTGCGGTCGCGCCGCGTGCGCGAGGGCGGGACGCCACCAGGGTGCCCGGCATCGAGGTCGTTGAGGTCGGGTCGCTCGCCGACGCGGTGCGGGTCGCCCTCGTGGAGGCGCCCGTGGGGACCCCGCCGCGGCTGATCGGTACCCGTTCCGGGACACTTGGCCCTCAACCGGACGTACCGGTACCGGTGCTGACCCACGGCCCGGTGCGGACCCGTTGGGGCGCGTGCTAGGCTCGGCGGGCTCCGCGTCCGTCCCGCGCGCGAGCTGCCAGCCACCCAACCGAGGACCTGCGTGATCCGGACCATCCGCGTGCTGGGTGCGGCGCTCGGAGCCCTCGTGGGCCTCGGGATCGCCGCCACCGGGACCGGGCTGTTCACCGGCGTGAGCTACGCCGGGTTCATCCTCGCCGCCTGGACGATCGCATGGATGATCGTGGGCTTCGCCGTGTTCCCGTACCTGACCGTTGTGCCGGCCGGCTGGCTCATCAGGCGCGTCCAGGACATGTCCACCGCGGAGTTCGTGGCTGCGGTCCTGGGGCTGTTCGTCGGGCTGCTGCTGGGGCTCCTGCTCAGCCTCCCGCTCGCGCAGATCGAGGGTCCGCTGGGCACCTGGCTGCCGCTCGGCATCTCGCTCTTCCTGGGCCTCGGGATGATGGGCCTCACCGTCGCCAAGCGCTTCGACCTGATCGCGGCCGCCGAGGGCGCGGGCCTCGTCCGGCGTCCCGGCGCGGAGCCCGTCGTCGATGACTCCGGCCCCAGGATCGTCGTCGACACCAGCGTCCTCATCGACGGCCGGATCGCCGAGATCGTGGAGTCCGGGTTCATCTACGGCACGCTTGTCGTGCCGCGGTTCGTGCTCGAGGAGCTCCAGCACATCGCCGATTCGTCGGACTCGCTCCGGCGCAACCGCGGCCGGCGCGGCCTCGAGATCCTCAACAGGATGCAGCGCGACGGGCGCACGCCGATCGAGATCGTCGAGGACGACGCCCCGGGCATCGCCGAGGTGGACGCCAAGCTCGTCGAGCTCGCCAAGCGCCGCAGCCGGGTCGTGCTCACGAACGACTTCAACCTCAACCGTGTCGCCGAGCTCCAGGGCGTCCGGGTCATGAACATCAACTCGCTCGCGAACGCCGTGAAGCCGGCCGTGCTTCCGGGCGAGGAGCTGCGGGTCAAGGTCATCCAGGAGGGCAAGGAGGCCGGCCAGGGCGTCGGGTTCCTCGATGACGGCACGATGATCGTGGTCGAGGGCGGCGGGCGCCTCATCGACCAGGAGGTGGACCTGACGGTCACGCGCGTCCTCCAGACGGTGGCCGGGCGGATGGTCTTTGCCCAGCCGCGCCTGGGCTAGCGGGTGGCCGGAGGAACCGAAGGGGGGCACCGCGCGGACGCCGTCGTCGTTGCCGCGGGCTCGTCGCGGCGGATGGCGGGTTCCGACAAGCTCATGGCGTCGATCGGGGGGCGTCCACTCCTCGCCTGGACCCTCGACGCGCTGCTCGCCGCGCCCGTCGTGGAGCGGCTGGTCCTCGTCACGTCGCCCGAGCGAGTGGACGCCTGGCGCTCGGCCCCATGGCTCCCGACCCGTGTGACGGCGGTGGTCGCCGGCGGCGCGACGCGCCAGCAGTCCGTGGCGGCGGGCGTGCGGTATCTCGAGACACTCGATCCCGCGGGCCGCGACCGCCCGGTCCTCGTCCACGATGGCGCGCGACCCCTCGTGTCGCCCGCCCTCGTGGCTGCTGTCGCCGAGGCCGTGGAGCGCCACGGCGCGGCCTTGCCGGTGCTCCCTGTCGCCGAAACGCTCAAGCGGGTGGGCGAGGGTCTCGTGCTCGACACGGTCGACCGCTCGAACATCGCGGCCGCGCAGACGCCACAGGGCGCGCGCCGCGGGCTGTTGCTCGACGCGTGGGCGACCTACCCGCCGGACGGACCCCGGGAGTTCACGGATGAGGCCGCGCTGCTCGAGGCCTGTACCATGCAGGTCCATGCAATCCCCGGTGACCCCGCGAACCTCAAGGTGACGCTTCCCGACGACCTGCGCCGGGTCGAACAGGCGCTCATCCCTGCCTCCGTGCGCGTCGGCTTCGGTCACGACAGCCACCCCTTCGGCCCCGGCACGGGCCTGCGCCTCGGGGGTATCGAGATCCCCGGCGCGCCCCGGCTGGACGGCCACTCGGACGGCGACGTCGTGCTGCACGCGGTCGCGGATGCGCTGCTGGGCGCCGCGGGTCTGGGCGACCTCGGCCGCCTGTTCCCGGCGGACGAGCGGACCCCGAAGGGCATCGAAAGCACGGCCGTCCTCGCCGAGGTCGTCGCGCGGCTCGCCGCGGCCGGCTTCGCGCCCGCGGGAGTGGACGTGACGGTCATCGGCGCGCGCCCCAAGCTTGGCGTGAAGCTGGACGCGATGCGCGACGCGATCACGGCGATCCTGGGCCTCGAGCCGGGTGCGGTCAACGTGAAGGCTTCCACCGGCAACCTCGCCGGCGACGAGGGCGCAGGGCGCTCCATCTCGGCACTTGCCGTCGCCACGCTGCGGTGATCGCATGAGCATCCGGCTGCACGACACGCTGACCGGCGAGGTTCGTGCGCTCGAGCCCATCGAGCCCGGGCACGTCAGGATCTATAGTTGCGGGCCCACGGTCTACGGCCCCGCCCACATCGGCAACTTCCGGTCGTGTCTTTTCGCGGACCTCCTCGTGCGCTACCTGCGCTATCGGGGGCTGCGCGTCACGTGGGTCATGAACCTGACCGACATCGACGACAAGATCATCCGGGGCGCGGCCGCCGAGGGCATCACCCACACGCAGCTCACGGATCGCTACACCGAGCGGTTCCTCGCGGACGTGGACGCGCTGGGCATGACCCGCCCGGACGTGCTCCCGCGCGCGACCGGGCACATCCCCCAGATCGCCGACCTTGTTGCCACGCTGCTCGAGCGCGGCCACGCCTACCGCACCGACGACGGCTCGATCTGGTTCCGGATCGCGTCCTGGCCGGCCTACGGGAAGCTCGCACGCCTCGACCCCGAGTCGATGCGGGTAGGGGAGCGGGTCGAGGCCGACGAGTACGGCAAGGACGATGTCCGCGACTTCGCGGTCTGGAAGGGCCCCAAGCCAGGTGAGCCGTCCTGGGAGACCGCGATCGGCCGCGGTCGGCCCGGCTGGCACGTCGAGTGCTCCGCGATGAGCATGGCCCACCTCGGGCCGTCCTTCGACATCCATACCGGCGGCGTGGACCTTGTGTTCCCGCACCACGAGGACGAGATCGCCCAGTCCGAGGCCGCGACGGGCCAGCCGTTCGTGCGGACGTGGCTGCACTGCACGCACCTGCGCATGGGCGCCGACAAGATGTCCAAGTCCCTGGGCAACATCGCCCGGGTCGGGGACCTGGTCGCCAACGGGGTCTCCCCGCGGGCGCTCCGATACGCCCTGACCGCCGTCCACTACCGGGCGTCGCTCAGCTACTCGGAGGAGTCGCTGGCGGCCGCTGGCGCCGCGGTCGAGCGCATCGACGCGCTGCTCGCCGCCCTGGCCGCATATCGCGAGGACCGCGCCGACGACCCCGACCTGCCCGCCGCGCTCGACGCGATGCGAGGCAGGTTCGAGGCGGGCCTCGACGACGACCTGAACATCTCCGCCGCGATGGCCGCCGTGTTCGACGGCGTGCGCGATCTCAACCGGCGCCTCGATGCCCGGATGCTCTCGACGGCCGATGCCGCGCGGGCGACCGCGCTCATCCGGGAGCTGGACACGGTCCTCGGGATCGCGGCGCCCGCTGGCGCGGCCCTGGACCCGGAGCTCGCGTCGATGCTCAACGAGCGGGTGGAGGCGCGGGCCGCCCGGGAGTGGGCCGCCTCGGACCGGCTGCGCGACGCGCTGCTCGCCCGGGGCATCGCGGTCGAGGACACGCGCGATGGGCAGCGCTGGCGTCAGGTGGGTGCATCGGGTGGCTGATCACGACGGACCCCGCGATGGCGATCGGCCGTCCGGTCACAAGGGCGACGGGGGCGGCAAGGGGAGCGGCGGGGGCGGCTACAAAGGCGCAGGCAGCCCCAAGGGTGGCGGTGCCCCGCACGGCGGCTCCGGCCACGGGCGACCCGGTGGCTCGCGACCGGGCGGACCACCGCGACCCGGCGCCCGCCCCGGCGGTCACGACCGACCGGCCGCCGGCCACGGACGGCCTCCGGGCCCCGACCATGCGCCCGGCGAGCGGCCCGGCTTCGGCTTCCGCGACGAGGGACGGGACAGCAGGCCCGTGCGCCCGTGGGAGAACGACGCGTCCGGCGGCGGGCGACCGGACCGCGGTCCCCGCCCCGACGACCGCGGCGGCCACGACCGCCGACCCGGACCCGGACCCGACCGCGGCTCGCGGCGCGATGCACCGGCCTCGTACGGCCCCCGCCGCGACGGCCGCCCGGCCTACGGTCAGCGACCGGCATACGGCCCCCGCCGTGATGGCCCGCCGCCCGCGTACGGGCCGCGGCGCGACGGACCCCCGCCCGCGTCCGGGCCCCGCCGTGACGGGCCGCCGGCATACGGACCTCGCCGGGACGGCCCGGTGCCCGGTCCCCGCCGTGACGGTCCCCGGCCGCCCGCATACGGTCCGCGCCCCGGCCCCCGGCCCCCGTACGCCGGCCGTATGGCCGACGCTGGCCCGCCCCACCGCGAGCCGTTCGAGGAGCCCGTCGCCCCGCGCGATGAGCCGATCTTCGTCGACGCCCGCGACGAGGCCCGGGATGCCGCCCCCGCATCCGAGCCCCGCTTCGATTCGCCTGAGCAGCCCCATGACGACGTCCCGCCGCGCGATGACGTCCCGCCGCGCGACCAGGTCCCGCCACGCCCGGCGCCCCGGTTCGACCGCCGCCCCGGACCCGGCGGCTTCGATCCCCGGCCGTCCTACCAGCCCGGCCGCCCGCCGATGCGGGGCGCCCCCCGGTACGTCCCGGCCCCGCGGCCACTGAACATCCAGGACCCGTCGCTCGCCCTGAAGGAGGACGAGGAGCTCGTCGCCGGGCGCCGGCCGGTCGAGGAGGCTTTCGTCGCCCGCCGCGAGGCCAAGCGGCTGCTCGTCGTCCCGCAGCGACGGATGGCGCTCGAGAAGCTCGTCCTGCACGCCACGAGCTTGCGCATCCCCGTCGTGGAGGTCGAGGGCGGCACGCTCACGGCCATCGCCGGCTTCGACGGCCACCAGGGCATCGCGCTCGTGGTCGCGCCGCGGCGCTTCGCCTCGCCCGATGAGGTCCTCGCCCTGGCCGCCGAGCGCGGTGAGCCGCCGCTGGTCCTCGTCCTCGACTCGCTCGAGGACCCGCAGAACGTCGGCACCCTCCTGCGCAGCGCCGAGGCGACCGGCGTCCACGGTGCTGTCTTCCCGACCCACCGCCAGGCGCCCCTGAGCCCTGCCGCCATCAAGGCGTCCGCGGGTGCGACGGAGCACCTGCGCCTTGCCCCCGTGGACGACCTGCCCGGGGCTCTCGCTGACCTGCACATCCGCGGCCTGCGGATCGTCGGCGCCGACGGCGACGCGCCCCTGACCGCACGCCAGGCGGACCTGCGCGGGCCGATCGCCATCGTGGTCGGCAGCGAGGGTCGTGGCCTGGGCCCCGCCGTGCGCCGCCGATGCGACCTCCTGGTCCGTATCCCGATGCACGGCCGCATCGAGTCGCTCAACGCGGCGGTCGCGGGCTCCATCCTGCTCTACGAGGCCGCCGCCCAGCGCCGGCTCCCGGAGTCGCCGCCCCACCCGCGGTCGGACGACGAGCCCGCGGAGGAGCTCGAGGCAATGCCGGAGCCCGACGAGGCGGTGGCCGCCACGACCGAGGTCGTGCCAGCGGACCAGGACCCCGCTCCGGAGCCCGCCGCGGAGCCCGAGCTGGTTGTCAAGCCCAAGCGCGCCGCCACGGCCAAGGCTGGCGCCACGGCCAAGCCGGTCGCCGACACGCCGGCCAAGTCCAAGCGTGCCCGCAAGGCGGCTGAGGTTGCCGCTGCAATGCCGCCCGGAGCGACCGCCGCCGAGCCCGCCGAGGCACCCGACGACGACGCCCTCCTCCCTGGCGGCCCCGCCGTCGAGCCCGTGGACGATGCCGCCGCGAGCACCCCGGAGGTTTGACGCCCCACGCGGCGGCACGTATCATTCCTCGGCTCGCCGGGTCTTGCACTTGCTTGACTATGCGCGCGTGCCGACGTAGCTCAATTGGTAGAGCAGCGGTTTTGTAAACCGCCGGTTCCGGGTTCGAGTCCCGTCGTCGGCTCCATCAGCACTGAACACGGTCCACCGGCGCGCCCCAAGGGGCGTGGCCTCCGCGGGCCCAGATAGCTCAGCTGGCAGAGCACATCCTTGGTAAGGATGAGGTCACGGGTTCGAGTCCCGTTCTGGGCTCCATTCGTTCGTCTAGTCCGGTCCATTCCCGGCGGCCAGTGCCGCCCCAGCCATGGAGTGAGAAGGGTCCTGTGGCCAAGAAGAAGTTCGAGCGCACGAAGCCGCATGTCAACGTCGGCACGATCGGCCACATCGACCACGGCAAGACGTCGCTCACCGCGGCGATCACCAAGTACCTCGCTCTCAAGGGCGGCGCCGAGTACCGCGCGTTCGACACGATCGACAACGCCCCCGAGGAGCGCGAGCGTGGCATCACGATCGCGATCGCCCATGTCGAGTACGAGACCG
>JANNHX010000355.1:0-1563 GCA_031404615.1 Chloroflexota bacterium | reverse complement strand
GCGAATTCGCACATCCCCGGCGCGCGCTTCCTGCATCTGGACCGTGACCTGTCCGCGCCAACCACCGGAAGAAACGGCCGCCATCCCTTGCCCGATCCGCAATCGTTCATGCGCACGCTGGGCGCCGCGGGTGTGAGCGCGAGCACGCAAGTCGTCGCCTACGATGCCAAAGTGGGCGTATATGCCGCGCGGCTGTGGTGGATGCTGCGCTGGCTCGGGCACGAGAGCGTCGCTGTCCTAGATGGCGGCTATGCCAAATGGACGCATGAAGGGCGCGCGGTGAGCAGTGCAGTGCCGCGACCCGCGCCCGCGCGCTTTGCCGGGCAGCCGCGCGCGATTTCAGTCGATGCCGATGAAGTGATGAGGTGGCTCGGCCAGCCCGGCCGCATGGTGGTCGACGCGCGCTCTCCCGATCGTTACCGCGGGGAGAACGAAACGCTGGACCCCGTAGGCGGGCGCATCCGCGGCTCGCGCAACCACTTTTTCCGGGATAACCTGGACGCAAGCGGTTGCTTCAAGCCGGCGGCGGATTTGCGCCAAGCCTTCGCCGCCCTGCTCGGCGCGACACCGCCGGAAGCAGTGGTGCATTCCTGCGGCTCCGGCGTGACCGCCTGCCACAATCTGCTCGCCATGGAAATTGCCGGCCTCTCCGGTTCCAGGCTTTATCCGGGCTCCTGGAGCGAGTGGTCCAGCGACCCGAGCCGCCCGACAGAAAAAGGCTGAAGCGATTGCGCCAAAGGGGAATGAAACATTCCTTGGCGTTCATCCTCCCGGCCACCCGCGTTGCATGCTCGCCGATCTGATCCTGCTGGTCCATCTGACGCTCGTGGCGTTTATCGTCCTCGGCCTGCCTTTGGTGTGGCTGGGCGCCTGGCTGAACTGGAGCTGGACGCGCAATCGCGCCTTGCGCTACGCGCATGCCGCAGCCATTCTGGTAGTTGCGGCCGAAGCCCTGGCCGGCAGCATCTGCCCGCTGACGCGCTGGGAGGACGCGCTGCGCGCGGGCGCAGACGGAAGGAGCTTCATCGGCCGCTGGATGGCGCGGCTCCTCTACTACGACTTTCCGGAATGGACTTTCACGGTGGCCTACGTCCTGTACGCGGCGGCGACGCTGGTGACGCTGTACCTGGTCGCCCCGCGGCGGCCTTCCCGCCTCAGGCAATAACACGCTATTATTTTGGCTATATGAATCCAATCCATCCGGAACAGCAGTACCTCGATCTGATGCGCCATGTGATCGAGCATGGCGCAAGCAAGAGCGACCGCACCGGCACCGGCACCCTGTCGGTGTTCGGCTGGCAAATGCGCTACCCGCTGACGCCGTTTCCCCTGCTTACCACCAAGAAGCTGCACCTGAAATCCATCATCCACGAACTGCTGTGGTTCCTGCAGGGCGACACCAACGTGCGTTACCTGCAGCAACGTGGCGTCACTATCTGGGACGAGTGGGCGGACGACAAGGGAGATCTGGGGCCGGTCTACGGCTACCAATGGCGCAAATGGAAGACCCCGGACGGCGGCTCGATCGACCAGATCGCCCAACTCATCGAAGGCATCAGGAAG
>JANNHX010000354.1:0-2196 GCA_031404615.1 Chloroflexota bacterium | reverse complement strand
GTTTTTACGAATCCGTGATGGGCGGCCCCGGCGCATTTTGGTGTAACGCACCCCCTTTGAATAATACAGCTGCCAGTACACCCGGCGCTGATCGCCATCCACCCGGCGCTGATCGCCATCCACCCGGCGCTGATCGCCATCTGCATCAGTTCCGGCCTGCCCACGAGGGGCTCGCGGGGTCAAACCCGGCTTTCGCCGCACGACCCCCTCGTGAGGGTCTCGATCCTGATGCATCTGCCGATCACGAAACCCGGCCGAAGCTGGAACCTCCGTCCCCCGTCGGATACAGGAAATCGTGCGCCCGTGTGTGCCGGGCGACGGATTGGACACACGTCGGGCCTCCCCTAGCATCGCCACACGGGTCGCGTACCAGCGAGCCGCGTCATGGGAGAGCACCAGGTTGTGCCCTGAGCAGGTGAGGGTCCTCGTCCTCTACAGCCATCCCCTCATGGGGGAGGGCCTGGGACGGATGCTCGCCGCCGAGCCCGGCGTCATCGTGACCGCGGTCGACAGCGCCGAGCCGGACGCCGTAAGCGCCGCGCTCGCGAGCGAGCCCGAGGTGATCGTGATCGAGGAGGGCGGCGCGGTCGATGCCGCGGACGTCGTCCGCCGGTCGCACGCCTCGCTGGTCCTGGACGTCGACATCACCACGACGAGCGCCTGGACCCTCCGCCGCGAGACCCTCTCCACCCGCCCCGATGACTTCCTCGCCGCCATCCGGGCCGCCGTCGGCGGCATCCGCCGCGGCGACACAGACCTCCCGATGCAGCCTTCGGGCATTCCGGGCTAGGCTCTCGCCCGATGGGCGACCAGAGCCGCCGGCCCGACCCGGGTCCGACCTTCGATCCACGCGCCACGCCGTTGGCGCGCCGCCACATGCTCGTGCTGATGGGTGCGGGCACGCTCGCGGCGACCGCCGGACTCGGGGCGTTCCTCGCCGCGTGCAAGGCGCCGCCCGTCACCGTGCAGCTGGACGTGGACCCGGCCAAGCTCGTGCCCGGAACGCCGCGCGAGGTCCTGTTCACGCTGCAGGACGGGGAGACCACGATCGACGGCTCGACGTGGCTCGTGAAGAAGGCGTCTGGAGAGTTCGTCGCGTACGACCCTCGCTGTACCCATGGCCTGTGCCGCTACCGCTGGTCCGAGGCGGGCGACCGGTTCACGTGCGGCTGCCACGATGGCCAGTTCGCGCTGGACGGGACGGTCCTCGCCGGCCCGCCGCCGCGACCGCTCGGCCAGTTCCCCGTCCGCGACGTGAGCGGTGTCCTCGAGGTGGACGTGCCCGGCGACTTCCAGACGCCCAGGGAGTCGCTCCCGGCCTGAGCGGCGCCCTGTGGGGCCCCGGCGACGACCCTGGCGGTGGGCGCGGTGGTGCCAATCCCCTGCCGCGCGGCCCCCTCCGGGCGGGCCGCGCGGACCTGTACCTCTTGAGTGGGTGGGCCGGACGATACAGGCCCGCCCGGTGCGCTTCGGCCACGGCATGTATCGCACTTCTATCCCCCGACGGATGGGAACGCGCTCGCGTGAGGGCGAGGATTGCCATACAGGTCGGTGTCCTGAATCCGACCCTGGGAGTACAGGTGCCATTCATGTTCCGGGTCACGTCCCTGACCGAGATGCCCGAGGCGCAGCTCAACCGCTGGATCAAGCGGATCGGGCTGCTTCTCTTTGTGGGCATCGTCGCGTTCGTTGCCTTCTACGCCGTCGACCGTTTCCGCATGCCAACCACCCCGATGGTCGACCGCCAACTCGCGGCTGCTGAGGCCGCAGTGCAGGCCAACCCCGGCGACACCGCCGCCCGGGGACGGCTGGCCGACCTCTACACGGCGAATGGGCGGTATGCCGATGCGAATGCCCAGTACGACGCGGTCCTCGAGACCGGACAGGAGACCGAGCTCGCCCACTTCGGACGCGCGAATGCCTACAAGGGCATGGGCGACCTCGACAAGGCGGCGGCCGACTTCCAGGTCGTCTCAAAATCCGGCTGGGCATTGATGGAGAAGGTTCTTGTATCTGTATCGGTTAATCCGTAACCAGTAGCCGCAGTTACAGTAAGCCGCGCTTCACCACTAAAACCAGGAACCCACTGCGCATTGAAATAACGATCATTTGCAGTTCCATCCCCATGTACTGGACCTCCGTCATCGAATAAAGGGAAACTATCTTTAGGCGTGCCCAACTGGTCGAGATATTCAA
>JANNHX010000353.1:0-6955 GCA_031404615.1 Chloroflexota bacterium | reverse complement strand
GTCACGATCGCCGCCGAGGCCGGCGACCTGCGCCGGTTCGCCAGTGCCCGCCAGTTCATGGCCTACACGGGCCTCGTGCCGTCGGAGTACTCGAGCGGCGCCTCCCGGCATCGAGGCCGGATCACCAAGACCGGCAACCGGCTCATCCGCCACGTCCTGGGTCAGGCGGCCCACAACGCGCGCTATCGGCCGAACGTGAGCTATGGGCTCCGGGCCCGCCAGCGGAACGTCCCGCCGGCGATCGTCGAGCTCGACCGGCGGGCCCAGGCCCGGCTCCACCATCGATACCGCTCGCTTGTCGGGCGGATCGGCAAGAACAAGACCGTCATCGCCGTTGCGCGCGCGAGCTGGCCGGCTTCGTCTGGGCCGCCGGGCAGCACGTGACTCCGACGGCCGCCTGATCGAACACGAGGCGGGGCATGGTCGGGTGGAACAGCAGCGCCGAGATCCCTCGACCCTTCTATGCGATTCCAACTCGCGCCCCTAGTCCGAGGCACCTCGACGTCCGGCTCACTGTCATGCGGCAACGATCTGATCGACCCGCGCATATCAGAGTGACCGACCGTCGCCAGGAACCTGACCCCGGCCATGCCCCGCCACCCCACCTTGACAAGTCCTTCCATATCAGAAGGGCAGGCGGCCCTGGTCCCGGACCATCTCCAGCCAGGGTCGCTCGCGCCCGATCGTCGTGTCCGCGCCGTGCCCCGACAGGACGCGGAGCCGGTCCTCCAGCGTCGAGAGGCGCGCAAGCGACGAGACCATCGCCTCGGGGTCTCCGCCCGGGAAGTCCACGCGCCCCCAGCCGCCGGGAAACAGTGTGTCGCCGCTGAACAGCAGGCCGTTGTCGTCGTCCAGCAGGCAGACGGACCCTTCCGTGTGCCCGGGCGTGTGCAGGACGCGGAGCCGGATCCCGCCGAACCGCACGACGCCGCCCTCGGCCAGCTCCACCGCCGGCACCGACGGGACGATCTCAAACGGGGCGAGCAGCGGTTTCGGCGTGAGGAGGTAGTGCGCGTCGAGCGGGTGGACCGCGATCTGCGCGCCCGTGTGCTCGGCGACCGCCGCGTTGTCGCCGACGTGGTCCCAGTGCCCGTGCGTGCTGACGATCAACTTGAGCGTCCAGCCGCGCTCGGCCAGGGCGCCCCGGATCCAGTCGACGCAGGGCGTGGCGGTGTCGATCGCGATCGCCTCGCGCGTGGCGGGGTCGGCGAGGACGTGGAGGTTGGTCGAGAGCGGCCCGATGACCGCACGGAGGTGCTCCATGGCACCCCGATCTTCGCACGCTCCCCTCGGGCGTGGCGATGCCGGGACGTCCGGGCTCTGGGAGGCCCTTGCCCAGGGGGCGCAGACTCGGGGCTGGAGGTGATCGCGATGATCACTGGGATGCACATCAAGGCACGGATCATCCCGTGGGACGATCAGGCGTTCGTCAAGGCCTTCGAGCGCGCGCGCGACGAGGTCCACGTGGCGCAGGGCCAGCCCGACGGCGTGCGGGCCGGCGCCTTCGTCCAGCACCTGCTCCGCGAGGCAGGCTTCCCGAACGCACGGGTGGAGGTCATCCAGACCGTGAACGAGAAACTGCAGCACACGTCCCACTGGCTGGTGAGCCGGGACGGCTAGGAACCCGGTCCGCAGGTTCCCGGCTGCCTGACTCGCCGCGGGGTCAGGAGCGCACCCGGCAAGCGTGGCCCGGTCGCACGCCCGCGCAACTGGCCCGCGGAGTCGGCGTACCCGCAACCGCCCGTAGGGAGAGAACCTCACGGGCCGGGCGCAGGTTCGGGCCGGACGGAGGAGCCGCGCTGGGACTACCCCGTCGAGAGCTTCGAGCGGATGCAGTCGAAGGTCTGGCCGATCATCTTGTTGGCCGTGCCCTCGATGAGGCGCGCACCGACGGAGGCGATCGTGCCGGCGATCGACACGTCGGCCGACCAGTCCATCGTCGTCGGGCCCTCGGCGGGTCCCGAGAGCGCCATGGTGGCGGTCGCATCCACGGCGGATCCCGGCGCCTGACCGTGCGCCTTGAGGACCGCGAGCTCCGGCTCGCTGCGTTCGGCGACCGTCATGTCGACCACGAAGCGCGCCGAGATGAACCCGATGCCCACCTTGGCCCTGGCCTTGAAGTGGTTGGCGTCGATCGTCTCGATGGACTCCACGCCCGGCCCGCAGCCGCCCACCTGGTCGGGATCCATGAGGAAGGCCCAGACCCGCTCGCGGGGGGCGTCGATCAGGACGGTGCCCTTGAACTGCATCGATGTCTCCGAGGGACGTGGGAGGGCGGCAGGGGCGATCCGCGCGATGAGGCTCAGCCCTTCACCCAGCGGGTCACGATCCGGTACAGGTTCGTTGCTCCCCAGCAGGTCTGCACAGTGATCGACGGCTTCGAAGTGGGTCCATAGGCCCACACGTCCCCGGTCAGCCCGTTCCAGATGTACGACTTCGGCACCTTCCGGACCCAGGCCAGCTTGTAGCGGATCACCACTCCAGACGGCTTGGTGAACGTGGCCACCATGCCGACCTTGAACCGCTTGTACTTCCACGCGAGGTGGTAGGGCCGGAACACGCCATACGCGTGGCCCACGATGAACTGGTTGTTCGCCCCGGTGCAGCCCCAGCGCAGCGCCCTGTTGGGCAGGTCCGACCCGTCGCAGGTCCAGCGGTAGACCGGCACGTCCAGGCCGATCCCCCTGATCTTCAGCCGACCCAGGCGGGTCAGGTCCGGGGGCGCCGGCACCTCGACGGCGGGCGCAACCGCGGGCGTGTCGGGAGGGAGGACGTGCGGGGCGGCTACGGGCGAGCTGGCTACGGGCGAGGCGGCCAGCGGCGTGGACGGCACGACCAGCAGCACGATCACGATCAGGGTCGCAAGCATTCGCGTCATGGGTCGAGTGTTGCCAGCTCCCCCCACCTTCACCATCGCTCCATGGTACTAACCGGTGCCATCCGGCGGACCCCTGCGCCGACGGGCCGCTGACCAGGTCACGACGCCCAGCGAGCCCGCCGGCCGCTCGGTGAGCGTCCATCCGCCGTCCCGCCGCGTGATGTGCTCGGGCAGGATCGCCCGGAAGTGGACGTCCTTGTCGCCACCCTCGGTGATGAACAGCTGGCGGCGAAGGAACGCGGTGAGCGCGGGCACGGAGTCGAACGATCGCGGCGAGCGCTGGACGACGTCCACGTGCGGCTCGCGACCCCGGACCCGCAGCAGATCCACGAGGTCCGGCAGGGCCGGCAGGGCCACGCGAGCCTCCCCGTGGACCAGCGGCCAGAACGGGTCCGCGACGGATGCCGGGCTGCTGTCCGTCATCAGCGCCACGCAGCGGTCCCGGGTCGCGGCCTCCATGCCGTCGAGGAACCCGCCGATGCCGTCGATGTCATAGCCGACATGGACGATCAGGGCGACGTCGACCGCGGGCAGCTCGCCCAGCTCATCGAGCGCGTCCGGCCAGGTCCCGGGGACGACCCGGACGTTGTCGATGCCGTGCTCCCCCATCCCGATCCGCAGCGCCCGGCGCATCCCGCCGGACGGCTCGACCGCGACCACCTCCTTGACCCGCAGCGCGAGCGGCAAGGCATACCGGCCGGCGCCCGCGCCGATGTCGAGCCACGTGTCCTCCGCCCGGGCCATCCCGAGGAGCGCGTCGAGCGCAGGCTCCCCGGTCCGCCGCGGGTCGGCGACGAACAGGTTGGACACGGGGGCATAGAAGTCGCCGGTCTCCGACTCGCGCAGGCGCTCGGCCTGGACGCGGTTGGCGCGGACACGCTGGGTCCAGGCGGATTCGAGGTCGGCGGGGACGGGGGCGGACGGCGTCATGAGGTGGCCTCCGCGGGCTGCAGCGCGGCGAGATCCGCGGGGGTGTCGACATCGGGGTTGGCGCCCGCCACGGGAACCGCGAGCACGAGGTCCGGGCGCGCGGCCAGCAGCGGCCCGACACCGCGATCACCGGAGACGCCCGCCGCCATCGCCCACGCGGTGCGGCGGACGAGGACCGGGTTGGGTGCGCCGTCGGTGGCGTAGGCGGCACAGACGAACGGCGCGGGGCTGGCGTCGGCCGCGTCGACCACCGCGCGGATGACCTCGGGGCGGAGGGCGGGCTGGTCGCCCAGCACGATGAGCACCGCGTCGACCCCGTCCTCCTCGGCCGCCGCGTCCAGACCCACGCGCAGCGAGCTGGAGAGCCCGTCGCCGGGCCGCTCGTTCGTGACCCGCCGCTCGGACCGCCACGCGATCACCGCCTCGACCTCCGCGCGGCCGTCACCCAGCACCACGACGACATCGCGGAGCCCCGCCGCCGCCACGGCATCGAGCGTGTGCTGCAGGACCGGCCTCCCGCCAAGCGAGGCCAGCAGCTTCTGCGACCCGAACCGCGACGACGCCCCCGCCGCGAGGACCACGACAACGACCCGCATGCCCGTCACGTCGGCGGCGCCTCCGCCCCAGAGCCCTCGCGCTCCCCCGCCTCGCGCTCGCGCGCGAGCTCGCGCATCGGGCGCCCGCCGCCGCCACGCCGCTCGGCGACGATCTCGGCAAGGATCGAGAGCGCCGTCTCGCCCGGCAGCCGCCCGCCGAGGTCGAGCCCGATGGGGCCGCGGAGCCGGTCCAGGTTCTCGGGCGTCACCCCCGCCTCCGCCAGGCGCGCCCGCCGGTCCGCCTGCGTCTTGCGCGAGCCCACGGCACCCACGTACCGGCACCCGCGCGCGAGGGCGGCGACGATCGCCGGCTCGTCGAACTTGACATCGTGGGTGAGCACCGCGACGGCATCGGCCGGCCCCAGCCCGATCTCGTCGGCGACCTCGTCCGGCCAGCCCACGATGAGCCTGTCGACATCCGGGAACCGCGCCGCGGTCGCGAACGAGGCCCGCCCGTCGATGACCACCGTCTCATAGCCCAGCGCCTTCGCCAGCCCGACGAGCGTGCGGGCGACCTCCACGGCGCCCACCACGACCAGCCGCGGCCGGACCGGGTACGCCTCGATGAAGACCTGCGCCCCCTCGATGACGACCGTGCGCGAGACCCCGGTCTTGAGGGCCGAAAGCGCCGCCGCCACCAGCTCGCCGTTGGCCGCATCGGACCCCAGCGTCCCGTCGATGACGCCCGTGTCGTGGACGACGATGGGCTCCCGCGGCACCTCGCCCAACCCAGGCGCGTGCGGCCCAAACGCCGGCGGCGGGGCGTCCGCGGGGAGGCGCGTCACGATCGCCCGTCCCCCACCCCACCCGGCGCGCGTCTCGCGGGCGGCCTCCTCCGCGGCGGCGGGCACGGACGGCGAGACGAGGACGTCGATGGTGCCGCCGCACGCGAGGCCAACGTCCCAGGCGTCCTCGTCGCTGATCCCGTAGCGGATCACCCGCTGCAGACCGTCCTTCCGGGCCTTCCAGATCTCCTCGGCCGCGGCACCCTCCACGCAGCCACCCGAGACGGACCCCGCCAGCCGGCCGTCATCGGTCACCAGCAGGACGGCGCCCTCTGGTCGCGGGGCGCTGCCGAACGTCCGGATCACGACCGCGCGACCCACCCCCGCGCCCTCGGCTCGCCAGCTCTCCAGGGTCTCGACCAGCTCCTGCATCGTGCGTCCTAGGTGAGCGGCCGGGCGCGGTCCGCCGGGACGGCGTCCGAGTCCAGGCTGCGGGGCGAAGCCGCATCGGGTGCCACGAGGCCCATCGACGGCGACGGGGTCGAGGCGTGCGTGACGGCGGACCCCTTGCGCGAGGACCCCATCGAGCCGCCGGCCAGCACCTGGCCCAGCCGCTCCAGGCTCGCGAGCGTGCCCGCCGGCAGGAAGTCGTCGATGAACGGGTAGGCCGCCTTCATCCCCGCGGCGAGCGGCTGGTACCCGGGCGACGACGCCAGCGGGTTGAGCCAGACCAGGCGGTGGCAGTTCCGGCGCAGCCTGGCGGTCTCGGCCGCGACGAGCGCCGGGTCGCCGCGGTCCCAGCCGTCGGAGACGACGATCACGACGCCCGAGCTGCGCAGGGTCCGCCGCGCCCACGTGTGGTTGAACTCGCGGAAGCTCTCCCCGATGCGCGTGCCGCCGGCCCAGTCCGTGACCGTGTCGGCGACGCGCGCGAGGGCGCGGTCCCGATCGCGGTCCTTCATGAGCCGCGTGACCCGGGTCAGCCTCGTCCCGAACACGAACGACTCGGTGCGGACCTCGTTCGTGCGGGCCAGGGCCTGGGCGAACCGGAGCAGGAGCCGCGAGTGGCGCTCCATCGACCCGCTGATGTCGCAGATCACCACGAGCTGGCGCGGCTCGCGGATCTGGCGCCGCCAGACCCACTCGACGAGCTCGCCGGTGGCAAGGTTCCGGCGGAACATCGCGCGGGGCGCGAGGCGGCGTCCGTGCGGGTGGAGCTCGTGGCGGCGGGTCCGACGCTTCTCCAGGCGCGGACGCAGCAGGTCCACGAAGCGCTCGGCGTCGCGCAGCTCCTGTGCCGTCATCCGGTCGAAGTCGCGGTGGCGCAGGAGCTCGCCGCGGGACCAGGCGTCGGGCGAGATGGTCTCGCCGTCGATCTCGCCGCCTTCTTCGCTGTCCGCGCCCAGCTGGATGCCGATGGTCGCGAGCTCGGACAGGGTGGCACCCGTGCCATCGGCCGCCTCGTCGCTCGCGCCGGGCTCCCCTTCCTCGCGATCCGCGTCCGGCGTGGCGGACGCATCGAGGCGGGGCTTCGGCAGCTTGCGGCCGCGGCGCCGCCAGAACCGGTCGAAGACCATGTCGTACGTCTCGTGGTCGTCGCGGCGGCGCACGAACACGGCGGCACCCGCGTCGCGGACCTGGTGGCGGACGCCCATGTCGACGATCGCCAGCGCGCGGGCGAAGTCGATCGCGGCGCCCAGGTCCACCGAGAGACCCGCGGAACGCAGCGCCCGCCCGAAGCCCACGGCCTCCGCGAGCAGGCGGCGGCCGTCGATGGACTCTCCGGTGTCGGCGACCAGGATCGGGGACGTGTCGGGGCCGGGCAT